>CADEEX010000198.1:2275-7687 GCA_902826465.1 uncultured Acidobacteriota bacterium | reverse complement strand
CCGGCACGGCCTTTACGCTCTCCGAGTCCGGGCGGGGCGTCGCGTTTGGCGATGTCGACAACGACGGGGACACCGACCTGCTTGTCGGCAATGACGCGGGGCCGGTGCGGCTGCTGATCAACGAGATCGGCCATCGGCGCCATTGGCTCGGCCTTCGCCTGCTTGGGAGTGGATCGACGCCTCGCGACCTGTTGGGCGCACGCGTCGGCGTGGTCCGTTCCGACGGTCCGACCCTGTGGCGCCGGGCGCGTGCCGATGGCAGCTATGCCTCGGCCAGCGATCCGCGCGTCCTGGTCGGGCTCGGCGATTCCAGCCAGCGCCCGACCGTACAGGTGCGGTGGCCGGATGGCACAACCGAGACATGGCCCGACGTGCCGATCGATCGCTACACCACGCTCACGCATGGAGCGAGCCCGAAATGAGTCGCGGCGGACGCGCCGGCCGTCTGATGCCGTGCCTCGCGCTGGGACTGCTGCTGTGCGCTGCCTGTTCCGGGGGCAGCAATGCCGTGCCCGAACCGGCGACGCCTGGTCGACCGCCGCTCCGCGACGTGGTGCTGCCCGATCTGTCGAAAATGGCAGCGTCTGCGCGCACGCAGATTCGGGAACGTCACGACACGCTCCAGCATATTGCTGCCCGGCCCGGCGTCACACCGGTCGAGCTGAGCAACGCCTACGGTGAGATGGGCAAGCTGTTGATGGCGGCGCAGTATGGCGAGGCCGCCGAGGCGGCGTTCCTCAACGCCCAGACCCTCGACACGAGCCAGTTCCGGTGGCCGTACTACCTGGCGCACCTTTATCGGACACGCGGCGAATCGGAACAGGCGCGCGCGCTGTTCTCACGGGCGTTGCAACTGGAACCCGACTCGGTCGACGCCCTGGTCTGGCTGGGTAACACGGAGCTGGCGCTTGGGCAGCCCGATCGCGCGGCGCCCCACTTTTCGCGCGCGCTGGCGCTCGAGCCCGGTTCGCTGTCCGCGCGGTTCGGTCTCGGCCGCGCCGCGCTCGCTGGCCAGGACCCGCAGCGTGCCGCGACGCTGTTCGAAGACGTGCTGAAGCGCGACCCCACGGCCGCAGGCGTGCACTACCCGTTATCGCAGGCCTATAGCGCGCTCGGCGACACGCGCCGCGCCGCCGAACATCTGCAACAGCGTCGTGAGCGCGACATCCTCCCGGCCGACCCGTTGATGGTGGAACTGGAGCGGCTGGTCGAGAGTCCGCAAACCTACGAGACGCTCGGGATCCGCGCGCTCGAACAGGAAGATTGGCCAGCCGCGGCGACGGCGTTTCGTAAAGGTCTCGATCTCGATCCGGGTAGCGCGTCTCTCAAGTTCCGGTTGGCGACCGCGCGCAATGCGGCGGGGGACGCCGCCGACGCCGAGGCGCTGTTCCGCGAGGTGGTGACGACCGCGCCAGACTACTTTCCGGCGCAGTTCAGTCTCGGCGTCTTGCTGCAGGCGCGCGGCGATCATCGAGAAGCGGCGACCTGTTTTTCCGCCGCCCTGAAACAGCGTCCCGACTATGTGCAGGCACGCCTGCGCCTCGCGGCGAGTCAGCGGCGTCTCGGCCAGTTGAAGGAAGCGCAGGCGAACTATCGGCAGGTGCTGCAAACCAACGCGCAGCTTGAAGAAGCAGAGTTCGGCCATGCGATGACGCTGGTGCAGCTCGGCCGCTTTCGCGATGCCCGTGACGCGCTGGTCGAATCACGAAAAGCGCATCCCGACGCCACCGCCGTGACGCACGCGCTGGCACGACTCCTGGCAGCGGCGCCCGACCCGCAGGTGCGCGATGGACAGCAGGCGGCGACCCTGGTGCAGCAGTTGATTCAGAAGGGGCGGACGCTCGACCTCGGTGAAACACTGGCGATGAGTCTTGCCGAGCTCGGCGAGTTCGATCGCGCGGTCGCCGTCCAACGCGACTTGATGACCGCCGCCAAGCGGGCGGCGCTGCCCCGCGTCGAAGCCAGGTTGGCGACCAACCTGTCGCGGTACGCGCGCGGGATCGCCTGTCGCACACCGTGGACAGAGGACGAACTTCCATGACACTCAGGTGGTACGCCGCCCGGCACCGCCGGGCGATCGCCGCGACACTGGTCACCGTGGCACTCGTGGTCGGTGGACGGCCAGTCCGAACCGCCGGTGTCCAGCCTCCCGAGGATCCGCCGCTCCAGCTGTCGAGTGCCGTACCGGACGCCGATGGGCAATCGCTCATCATCACCGGCTCGAACTTCGGACGGCGGCCGCTGGTGACCCTCGAGCTGCTGCCGGTCACCGTTCGGTACAGCCTTGGTGCGACGCTGGTCGTGGCGGTGCCGGTGTCACAGATGCCGCCGGGGACTTACCTCCTCACGGTCAGTCGCGGTGCCACACCTGCCGAGAACGCGTCGTTGTCGGTGACTCTCGGGTCCACGCCTTCGCCCTCGGCAACGACGGCGCCGTCAGCCGGCACAGAGCTGATTCCCTCTGGTGCCGCCGTGGCGGCGACGGTCGGCGATCGCTCCATCACGCTCGCCGACGTCGACCGCGAGTGGCAGCGCACCGATCCGGCTGGGTATCTGGCCGCCTCCCGTGACCTCTACTCGCAGCGTCGCCGCGTCGTCGATCAGATGGTGACCGACGACCTGATTGCCCGCGAGGCTGCCGCTCGGGGGACCACCAGTGCCGCTCTCCTGGCGGAAGAGATTCCCAAGCGCACCATTACGATGCCCGAAACGGTGGTCGTGGCGTTGTACCAGTCGATGAGCGATCGGACGCGTGGGGCGACGCTCGATCAGATGCGACCGGCGCTTCGCGCCTGGCTCGAGCGACACGCCGAACCTGAGCTGGCGAAGATGAACTACGTCGAGGAACTCATGAAGGTGTCGACCCGTGCCGAGGTGCTGCTCGAAGCGCCTCGCGTCGATGTCGCCCTCGGCGACGGCGACCCGGCGCTCGGGCCGCCATCGGCCCCCGTTGTCATCGTGGCGTTCGGCGACTTCGATAGCCTGGACTACACCAGACTCGCCGGTGCCTTCGCCTGGGTGCGCGATACGTTTGGCGATCGCGTCCGGCTGGTGTTCAAGGACCTTCCGACCATGGGCCCAGAATCGGTCGCGATTGCCGAGGCTGCCGCCTGCGCCCATCGCCAGGGGAAGTTCTGGCCTTTCCACGATGCGGTCGTGAAACGCTTCGGCCCGCTCGACACCGCTCGGTTGCAGCAGTTGGCGTCTGACGCCGGCATGGTGCGCCAGGACTTCGATCGCTGCGTCAGCGATCGCGTCACCGCGCCGACCATCGTCGAGGCGCTGCGGCAGGCGTCGCGGTACGCCATTGTCTCCAGCCCCAGCTTTCTTGTGAATGGACGGCTCGTCCCCTCGCCGCCGGCGTTCCTGCCGCCGAACGAGTTCTTCACGCGCATCATCGAGGAAGAGTTGAAGCGCCAGACGAGGGCGGCGGCAGGTCGCCGATGATGCCTCGGGCTTCGTCGACGAGGAGCGTGCGGTTACGTGCCAGGTCGGCAAAGCGCTGGCGCTGTCCTGACGGCCACACCAGTTCGAGCGCGTCGACTTTCTCGGCATCGCCCAGGCCGAAGGTCAGCGTGAGCTCGCTCTGGGAGGCGTAGCTCGAGCCGCTGTGCACGGTCTGCCACTGAGTGCCCGAACGGTCCGTCACCCGGACCACCGTGCCCAGCCCGCTGCGATTGGATGTGACACCCGTCGCGCGCACTCTCAGCCAACCGTGCCGATTGCCGCGGTCGTTCCGCAGCAGGCGCGCGGGACCGTTCAGCGTTGTAACGACGATATCGAGATCGCCATCGCCGTCGAGGTCGGCGTAAGCCGCGCCGCGCGCCATCATCGGACGGTTGAAGTCCGTGCCGAGCGTCGCGTTTACCGGCTCGAAGGCGCCGTTTCGGCGATTCTGCAGCAGGAGGGGCGGCTGGCTGAGCGTTGCGCGGGCATCGCGTCCCTGTGATTCGTCGGTGCCGCCATTGGCGGCAAACAAGTCGGGGAAACCATCGAGGTCGTAGTCGAAGAAGAACACCGCCCAGGTCACCGACAGCAGACTCGCGCGGCCGACGGGCGTCCGGGGCGCGACATCGACGAACGTACGGCCGTCTTGATTGCGGTAGAGCCCCAGCATTTCGTTGACAAAGTTGCCGACCGCGAGGTGCGGACGTCCCGATCGGTCGTAGTCGGAGGCATCCACACCCATGTTGGCGCGTGCCGCGCCGTTCTCGCTGAGCGCGACCCCGGCCGACACGCCTTCGTCCACGAAGGCGCCATGACCATCGTTGCGGTACAGCTTGGCCGGAACGCGATCGCTGCCGATGAAGATGTCCGGCCAGCCGTCGCCGTTGTAGTCGAGAATCGCCACGCCCATCGCCTTGTCGGTCGGGTGGTCCAATCCGGTACGCGCCGTGACGTCGGCGAACCGGCCGGTGCCGAGATTTCGGTACAGACGGGGCGCGACCGGTTTGTACGAATCGGGTCCGCAGTATCCGCGGACCCCGTTCAGGCCACACCGTGCTTCGAGGGCCGGCGCCCATTTCACATAGTTGCCGACCAGCAGGTCGGCGTGCCCGTCGCGGTCGTAGTCGAGCCACGCCGCGCTGACCGCGAACTCAGAGTTCCGGATGCCGGCTCGGCCGGTCTGATCAGTGAAGCGGTTGCCGCCTTCGCCGTGGAAGAGCCGGCCGCCGTCCACCGTCGTCATGAACACATCGTCGCGGCCGTCGTTGTCGAAGTCGGCAACCGCAGCGCCGAGACCATAGAAATTTGCCGAGTCGAAGCCGCTCCCACTCGTGACGTCGCTGAAAGTCCCGTTGCGATTGTTGTGGTAGAGGTGGTGGCGGGCCGGAGTTCCTCCGCTTGACCAGGATTTGCCGTCCACGAAAAGCAGGTCGGGCCACGCGTCCGCGTCGCTGTCGAGCACGGCGACGCCGCCGCCGAAGAGTTCGGGATACCACTTGTCGCCCGAGGCGCCATTGTGATGCGCGAAGCTGATGCCCGCCTGGGCAGTCGCGTCGGTGAAGACGGATGTCTCCGGGCGCTGGGCAACGCTCGGAACGGCTGGGCTCAGGCCGGCTGCGACGAGCGCGAGGGTGGCGCAGGCGACACGCGGGAACACGGGCGTCATTCTAGTGTGCCGTGGCGATCCACGAAGTCGGTTGGTGGCGGCTGCAGGTCTCTCGGCGACAACTTACGACAAACCGGACGTTTAGATGGCTCTGCCGCTGTGCTAATTTCCCGTGCGCATCAATAGTGGTTTTGTAGTATCCGCAACACATTAGTGGTTTTGTAGTAGCGGATTCCGTCCGCGCTCACGTGTGGATTGTCGTGGAGGCCGAATGACAGAGAAGCCGAGCAAGCGAACGAGGACCTGGCCGCGCGTTATCGCGACGGCCCTTATCCTCGCGTCGAACATGTTCATGGCTC
>CADEEX010000198.1:0-2265 GCA_902826465.1 uncultured Acidobacteriota bacterium | reverse complement strand
TCATCAGGGACAGTTCAGGGCTGGCCCTTCCCGGGGTCACCGTGGAAGCGGCGAGTCCTGCTCTGATTGAGCGAACGCGCACGGTCACCTCGGATAGTGAGGGCCGTTTCAGCGTCGTTGATCTTCGTCCCGGCAACTACACGGTGACCTTCACGCTCGAAGGTTTCTCTCGTGTGGTACGAGACGGCATCGTCCTGGGTTCCGGCTTCACGGCCCAAGTGAACGTGTCGATGAGTGTCGGTGCGCTGTCTGAGACGATTACCGTGACCGGGGCCTCTCCCGTGGTCGATACGCAGACGGTGCGTCGGCAAGAGGTCTTGAACAACAGAGAGCTCGAGTCGTTGCCGAGCGGCAACATCGGACTCCAGACACTGGCCTACGTCACGCCGGGGTTCGCGGCGACGCAGGCCGACGTCGGCGGCACACGCGATACGTGGTCGGCGCAGGGCAACTACACGCTGTATCACGGCAAGACCGGCACCCGCGCGATGTTCGACAGCTTCCGTAACCAGTACTTCATCGGCGCGGCGTCCGGCGTTGGATACGTCACCGACAGCGGCAACATTGCTGAAATGCAGCTCGAGACGAGTGGCATGAACGCCGAGTCCGGCTCGGGCAGCGTGTCGTTGAACGCCATTCCCAAGAGCGGGAGCAACATCTTCTCTGGCGGTCTCGATAGCTACTACTCGAACAAGGGGATGCAGAGCAGCAACATCGACGACTACATCCGCTCGTTCGGCATCAATACCTCGGCGGAAGTGCAGCGCATCTACCGAGTGGGCGGTCAGTTCGGCGGCCCGATCAAGCAAGACAAGATCTGGTTCTTCTCCGCGATCGCGCGGTGGGGATCACGCGTCAACCAGCCGGGTGCGTACTTCAACCCGCTGCAAGGCCAGGCCAACGTCCCCGGTAAAGGCATCGTTGGACCGACGCCGACCCTCTTCTACCCGGGTCAACCGGGAACGCCATATGCCAACATGACCTATGAGCAAGCTGCGGGCGGCGATCCCCGTCCCGCTGCGAGCTTCGACTGGTACCGCAATCACGCCGGCCGCATCACGTGGCAGGCGACGGACCGGCAGCGGGTCAATGTCTACGCCGACCTTCAGAAATCGTGTCGTTGCACCACCGGTCCCTTCACCGGCGCGAACTCCATTGAATCGGAGCGCGGATGGGACTGGTTCCCATCAGGTGTCGTGCAGGGCACGTGGTCGGCCCCGCTCACCAGCCGCTTGCTGCTCGAAGCCGGAGCGTCGTGGCAGACGGCGAACTGGGTGAACTTTGCCGAAGAGGGTGTCAGCCGCGACGACCGGTCGATTCTCGAACTGTCGACTAACTACCGCTACGGCGCGGCAAACATTCTGACGGCGCCGACGGCACGAACAGGGCGAAGCGCCGAGCGCTTCTCGGTGTCGTACGTAACGGGCAGCCACAACGTCAAGGTTGGCTTCACCGATGAACAGGCGTTCAACGACGAGTCGCGGACCCGTAATAACCAGGTCGATGGACTGAACTACGACTTCCTCAACGGCAAGCCGAACCGAATTCAGTACTACGGCCAGCCATTCCTGCAGCAGGAGCGCCAGAATCACGAGATCGGCCTCTTCGCACAGGACGCCTGGAAAATCGGGCGGGTCACGCTCAACCTCGGTCTCCGCATGGAATACCTGACCATGGGCTACCCGGCGGCTGAATTGCCGGCCGGTCTGTTCGTTCCGGCGCGGAAGGTTGAAGCGCTCAGCGGTGTCCCGGAGTGGACCGACATCAACCCCCGCCTCGGTGTGGCGTGGGACGTGCTCGGCAACGGACGCACTGCAGTCAAAGCATCACTCGGACGTTTCAACCAGTTGAGCCGCAGCGACATGACCCGTCGCTTCCATCCGTTTACCTCCTCGGTGGTGTCGGCGTTCAGGAACTGGACCGACAGCAACGGCAACTACATTCCCGACTGCGACTTGCAGAATTTCACGGCGCAGGATTTGAGCGGATCGGGTGGCGACGTCTGCGGCGTGATCTCCAATGCGAATTTCGGGAAGTTCCTCTCGACGGCCACACAGTTCGATCCGGTGGTCCTGAACGACAACCGCGACTTCCTGTGGGACATCAACGCGGAGATCCAGCACGAGCTCACGCGCGGACTGTCGTTGTCGTTCGTCTACAACCACAACTGGGACGGGAACTTCACCGTGACCGACAACCTCGGGGTCACGCCTGCGGACTTCGACGAGTTCTGTGTCACGGTTCCGAATGACTCGCGCTTGCCGA
>CADEEX010000197.1 GCA_902826465.1 uncultured Acidobacteriota bacterium | reverse complement strand
AGGGAGGTTCAGAAGGTTCCGGAACGACGGACTTTAGGAAGCCTCTGATGTCCGTCGAAAAGGCTCACGAGGCGCCGACTTCGCCGATACAACTTGTTACAAGTGGGGTGAATTACGGCAATATTCTGACGATTTCGCCACGTTCTACGGGTCGTTGGATCGCGATGGCCGGGTGCCTGTGCCCAAAAGTTGCGTTCAGCACTTTCGCGATTGTTCGCCTATTGATTCTTTGATATACCCTCGGGCCGCAACTGTTACAGCTCTGTCTCAATCGGGGTGTTCATGGAGGCTTCAATGACACGTTGGACGCGGGTCAGGCTCGCGCTGGTCACTACCTGCCTGCTGGCGCTGCCAGCACTGGCGCAGGCAACAAAGTGGAATCGTGGGTACGGTGAAAGACACGTCGGGCGCCATTCTTCCCGGCGTCACGGTCGAGGCGGCAAGTGACGCGCTCATCGAAAAAATGAAGTCGGTCGTCACCGACGGCAACGGCCAATATCGCATCGTCGACCTCCGCCCCGGCAGCTACGTGGTCACCTTCACGCTGCCTGGTTTCCAGACCATCAAGCGCGACGGTATCGACCTGCCTGGACAGTTCACGGCCACGGTGGACGTGGACATGAAGGTCGGCTCCCTTGAAGAAACCATCGTCGTCACCGGCGCCGCCCCCATGGTGGACGTGCAGAGCGCCGCGCACGTGCAGACGCTCGACCGCCAGGCGATTGACGATCTGCCGACCGGCCGCACCATTCAGGGCATTGGCCAGATGATCGTCGGCATCAGCCTGAGCCTGCCCGACGTTGGCGGTTCGCGCGCGGCGATGCAGACCTACATGTCGGTGCGCGGCAACCCCGCCGCCAACAACACCATCCTCGTCGACGGTATGGTGGTGAACGGCCTCGAAGCCAACGGCGCCGTGCAGAGCTACTTCAACGACCAGATGAGCCAGGAGATGAGCTATCAGACCTCCGGCATCGACGCGTCAACGTCGAGCGGTGGCGTGAAGCTCAACATGATCCCCAAGGAAGGTGGCAACCGCTTCTCGGGTTCGAGCACGCTGTCGTATCGTCCGGGCGCGTGGCAGGGGGACAACCTGACGCCGCGGCTCAAGGCCGCCGGCATCGCCGCGTCGAACACCACCGACTACATCTTCGACCTCACCGGATCGCAGGGCGGTCCGATCATGAAAGACAAGATCTGGTTCTTCGTCTCGGGCCGTGAATACCGCACCAATAACGGTGTGACCAACACGTTCCAGAACGACGGATCGCAGGGCAAGGACCTGAACTTCATCCGCGACGGTCTTGCTCGTGGCACCTACCAGATGAACAACAAGGCGAAGTTCTCTGGTTACTACGACCGCATCACCAAGTACCGCAGCAACGACATGCAGAGCCTGTACGACCCGGAGACTGCGGCTCGCGTGTGGACGTCGCCCAACTATTCCACCGGGCAAATCAAATACACCGGCGCGCTCACCAGCAAGTTCCTGGTGGAAGCCGGATGGGCACTGAACATCGAGCGTCGCAACACCGAGATGCAGCCTGGCGTCGAAAAAGAGCGCGGCACGCCTGAATGGTTTGCCGGTGCGACCTACGCCGCGGCCAACACCACGCTCGGTGGCGCGTCGAACTCGGCGTTCACCTCCGGTTCCGAATGGCCCGATCGCTACAGCTACTCCGCCAGCGCGGCGTATGTGACCGGCTCGCACAACATCAAGGGTGGCTTCAACGGCACCTACGGCACGTTCTATCACGAGGTGCGCGCCAACGCCGACCTGTATCAGGAATACGCCAGCGTCAACACGGCGCCGCACCTGAACGGCGGTGGCGACATCGGCTTCTCGAATCCGATCAGCGTCGTCGTGCGCAACACGCCGGTGAGTGCTCGCGAAGACCTGAACCGCGACATGGGCTTCTACATTCAGGACACCTTCACGATGAAGCGCGTGACGCTGAGTGGCGGCATCCGCTACGAGATCCTGAAGGCGAGCATCGGCGCTGCCACGGCGGGGGCTGGCCGGTTCGTACCGGAACGCACCAGTCCGCGTGTGGACGGCTACCCCGATTGGACGAATTGGGCACCGCGCTTCCAGGCCATCTGGGACGTGTTCGGTAACTCCAAGACGGCCATCAAGTACTCGGCCAACGTCTACAACGCGGCGCAGACGACGTCGATTGCTGACGGCTTCAACCCGTTGGCGCCGGCGAGCCAGCGACTGAACTGGACCGACCTGAACGGCGACAACATCGCTCAGGGCGGACGCACGTGGAACGCCGCGGGCACGGCATACACCGACTGCGTGTATCTGACGGCCGGCTGCGAAATCAACCTCACGCAGCTGCGTTCGAACTTCGGCCTGCCGAGCGACCCGGGCATTTACGCCGGCTTCCCGCGCGGTAACTCGTTCGAGCAGGGGCTCGAAGTGCAGCACGAGCTGTTCCCGCGTCTGTCGGTGACCGGCACCTACTACCACGGGAATTTCCGGAACTTGACGACCACCATCAACCGCGCCGTGACGCCGGCCGACTACACGCCGTTCACGGTGTTCAACCCGATTGACGGATCGTCGTTCACCGCCTACAGCCAGAGCGCGGCATCCATCAGCCGGGCGGCCGACAACATCTCGTACCTCGATAAAGACCGCCGCAGCGAGTTCAGCGCCTATTCGGCGGAGTTCCGCGCCCGTATCGGACGCGGCGCGACGCTGTTCGGTGGCGTGCAGTACGAGCGGAGCCTCGCCAACGGCACGTCGTCCACAGCTAACTGCACGGTGGGTCTGCTGCAGAACCCGAACCTGCTGCGCTTCTGCGACGAGAAGAATCTGGAAGACGGCTCGAGGGTGCCGGTTGTGCCTAACTTCCGTCTGAACGGTTCGTACCCGCTGCCGTGGTACGGCCTGATCTTCAGCGCCACGTTCCAGAGCAACGACGGCGGCAGCCTGGCGCAGAGCATCAACATCACCCGCTCGGCGCGCTACCCCGATGGTAGCGGGTCGTTCCTGGTCGGCAACCAGCCGGCGCCCGCCTGCCCGGCGCCATGCCCGGCCGGTGCGCTGATCAACTCGACGCTCGGTCAGGCAACGCTCACGATGCCGCTGCGCGCTGGAAGCGTTGCGCGTAACGAGCGCCTCAACCAGGTGGACATCAAGATCGGCAAGACGTTCCGCGTTGGGCGGATGACGATTGCGCCGAACTTCGAAGCGTTCAACCTGAACAACACCGACAAGGTGATCACCTGGCAGTCCACGAGCTACGCCATTGCGGCGGGCACGTATATGCGTCCGAACAGCATCACGCAGGGACGCATCCTCGGCATCGGCACGAACGTGCGGTGGTAGGCACGCGGACGCGGGCTTAAGTCTTAAGTCTTCGGTCTTAAGTCTTAGGGCTCACGACTGGGGCAGAGGCAGGGCGGCGCAGATAACATCGCGCTGTTCTGCCTCTCTCCACATCACGACATCACATCGCAACATCACGACATCGCTACATCACCAAATCACCAAATTCCCCCCGTGCTGATCTCCATCATCATCCCGGTCTACAACGAGAAGCCGACGCTGGCGGAAGTGCTGCGCCGCGTCGTGGCTGCACCGTTGCCAGCGGGGTGTGATCGCGAAGTGATCGTGGTGGACGATGGGTCGACGGATGGGACGGGAGCGGCGCTCGATGAGTGTGGTCGCGCCTATCGATCGATTGTGACGCACCACTCGGCGCGCAACGAAGGCAAGGGCGCGGCGCTTCGTGCCGGCATTGCGCGCGCCACAGGCGACATCATCCTCGTGCAGGATGGCGATCTTGAATACGACCCGCGCGACTACGTGCGGCTGCTGACGCCGATTGTGAATGGCGAGGCGGCGGTCGTGTACGGCTCACGATTTTCAGGCGGGCATCAGCGCGGCATGAAACGCGCGCATTGGCTCGCCAACAGAATTCTGACGTTCACCGCGAACGTGCTCTTCGACGCGCGCATCACCGACGAGGCGACGGCCTACAAGGCCTTCCGCGCCGACGTGCTGCATCGTCTCGATCTCCGCTGCCGCCGATTCGAGTTCTGCCCTGAGGTGACGGCCAAACTGCGGCGCCTCGGCGTGTCGATTCTCGAAGTGCCAATCAGCTATCAGGCGCGCAGTGTTGAAGAAGGCAAGAAGATTCGCGTCAGCGACGCCTTCCACGCCATGTGGACGTTGATCCGCTACCGCTTCGGCAAGATCTCGCACGACGCGAAGCCCGTTCCCGCCCTCCCCTCGTTCATCGTCCGCTCGTAGCGTCCGGCTTCCAGTCGTAGTGTCCGGCTTGCAGTAGTAGTGTCCGGCTTTAGCCGGACTGGTCGTCGTGTCCGGCGTTACGGTCGCGTTGTCCGGCGTTGCGGTCGTAGTGTCCGGCTTCAGCCGGACGATCGTGGCGCGCCGGCTCTGGATCCGCACGCGTTGGCCTTCGATTGACGCGCGTCACGTGTCGATGGTGCCGCGTCACGGTTCGATTTGTTCGTGTCAGCGGTCGAAATAAACTGTCTGTTCGCAACGATATACGGCTGATCAAAAAGTGACACGCCGCCACAGGTCGGTAGCACGCTGAAACAGTTTGCTGACGCGTCGAAACAGACCGGTGACGCGGCCGGGCGCATAGCAGACGCGTCCGACACGGGTCGGTGGCGTGTCCGAACGGATCGGTAGCACGTCCCGACAGATCGGTGGCGCGCGCCAACGACACGGTGACGCCTCAAAACGCGGTGATGACGTGGCTCCACGGCACGGTGACGCGTGCCCACAGCACGCTGCCGTTGTTCAACGGGTGCGTGCCGCGTCGGCGGTGGCCGCTTCCAGGTTGCGCCTCGCCTCGGCCATCGATCCGTCGAGCGCCAACGCGCGCCGGAACTCCACGATCGCGTCGTTGACGCGTCCGCTCGTCGCCAGCGCAATGCCCAGTTCGTTGTGCACCTCCGCGCTCGGGGCGCGTTGCGCCGCGAACTGCAGATGCTCAATCGCTTCGGCAGGGCGGTGCTGCTCGATCAGCAGCCGGCCGAAGGCCCGCTGGGTATCGGGCCGGGTCGGATCGAGGCCGACCGCGCGGGCCAGCGCCATGCGAGCACCATCGGCATCGCCAATCTCCGGCAACGCTTCGCCGAGCGCCAGATGGGGCTCAATCGAGGAAGGGGCCAGCGCCACGGCCCGTTTGAGTGCGGCGACGCCTTCAGCCGTTCGTCCAACCGACATCAAGGCGATGCCGAGATTGGTCTGCACCTCGGCCGACTGCGGCGTGGCGACGAGCGCCTGCTGGAAGTGCGTGATCGCCAGCTCGGTTCGACCCTGTCGCATCAGCGCATTTCCGAGGCTGACGTGTGCCGGGCCGAACGTCGGATTGATGGCGAGCGCACGCGTGTAGGCGGCCATCGCTTCGTCGATCCGTCCATCCGACTGATACGTCGCCCCGAGGTTGTGCTCGCTGACGGCCCGGGTGTCTTCTGTGGCCAGCACCGGCCAGTTGGTGAATACAAGCAGCACCGCAACGAGCGCGCCGAGTGGCGCCAGTTCCCGCGCGGAGCGTGCGCGCACGAAGGACGGCAGTGACACCATCGCTGGTGCGGCAAAGAGCAACAGGAACGGGACGATCGGGTAGCGATAGCGCGCGTAAATGAAGAACGCGATCACGCTGGCGGAGTACGCGGCCATCACGACGTAGAACACCAGCAGGCGGCGCCGGTCGGCCCACGTGATCCAGACACCGGCCGCGGCCAGAGGTACCAGAATGCCGAAATGGCCGACGTGTCCCAGCATCCGTAGCAGCCACGAGTAGTCGGCGTGCCACTCCTGGCTCTCGGTGTCGAACGCCTCGTACGCGTTCCAGAACAGCGCCGTTTTCCGCGCTATCAGTCGCAGCCACGGTCCCGGCTGGCTGACGATGAACGCCGTGGCCTGCGAGGTCCAGTACTCCGACACCTCACCCGGCGTCAGCGTTTTGCCGGCGGCTCGTTCGGCGATTTCCGTCGCGTCCTGACGCTCGTACTCGGCAGAGCCGCGGCCAGCAATGAGCGCACCCGCCGTACCGTCGGTCCTGGCGTTGTTGCCCAGATACAGGTTCGGACCGAACTGCGACGTCGTGAGGTAGAAACCGCCGCCGACGGCGTAGTTTCTGATCGCGACCGGCATGAGCAGCAGCGCCAGCCCGGCGACGAATGCCGCACCGCTGACGAGTGACCCGGCGGAGGCCTTGCCGAGACCGGGCCACACGGCCCAGCCCGCGAGCAGCACCGCGAGCAACAGCGCATTCTCGCGCGTGAGACTCAGTGCGCCAATCACGATGCCGAGACCGAGCCAGCGGCTCCAGCGCGACGTCCGCACCACGATGCCGCTGATGATCCAGAGTGCGACGCTCGTCAGGAAGCCATCGAGCGCGGTTTTCTGCAGCAGACCGTCGAAGAAGATCGACGTGGGGTAGAGCGCTGCCATCACACCGGCGCAGAGCGCGGCTCCTCTGCCGAACAGCCTGAAGGTGGCGTGCGCGACAAGCACGGCGGCGACCGATCCGAGAATAGCCTGGACGACGCGCACGGCCATCACGTCGTGGCCGAAGAGCGTGTAGATGGTGCCGAGGAAGTAGGGATAGAGCGGCGCCTGGTAGAAGACGTCGTGGCCAATCCAGTCGCCGGCGGCAATCTGCTGCGCCCACGTGTCGTACGACCGCGAGTCGCCCATCAGCACGCTGAAGAACGGCGCGCTTTTGATCTGGAACAGGTGCACCGCACGCACGACCAGCGCGAGCGCGGCGATCGCCCCTGCGAGCCGTGCATCGAATGGCCCGGTTGGTGGTTCGCCAACCGCCGCATCGTCTGATCTGATGGCAGTACGGCGAGGCTTCGAGGTCATCCCGGAACGGTCCGCACGGCAGGGCTATGCTAGCAGCCCGTGATGAAAGTCTGGCGGCATTTGACGGGCGACGCATCGCCCCCGGCTGCGTTGCTCCTCGCTCAAATACTCCCGGTATTCTCGGTCGTCGCGCCTTGCCGGCGGCGCGCCTCGCCCGTCTCGGTGCCACACCAGACTTTCACCACGGGCGGCTAGCGGAAGTTCGGATAGCATTCACGGGTGCTCAGGTCCACGGGTCCACGGGTCCACGGGTCCACAGGTCCACGGGTCCACAGGTCCACGGGTCCACAGGTCCAAAGGTGCTGGGGTGCACGGGTCCACGTCGTGGTGCGGCAGGTGGTTCGAGGCGGCGACACCGTGTGAGCGCGCCGTGCAGATAGCCGGAAGGCGGTCGACGCGATTCCTCGCGGCGACTTCGTTGCCTGCGATCCGTGGCGCGCGAGGCACCGGTGTCTGTGCTGGCGGTAGCGACGGCCGGTCGAGTGCCCCGCTAGTCGTCCGCGCGAGCGTCAGGGTCCGAGCGTCGAGCGGCTTCCCGGCGCGCGACCCGGTTCGTCGCGTCGAATCAGCTGTCGCGCCAACAACTGCACAGGCGCACAATGCTTAGGTGCTGAGGTGCTGAGGTGCGCAGGTCCACGTCGTGGTGCGGCAGGTGGTTCGAGGCGGCGATGCCGTGTGAGCGCGCCGTGCAGATATCCGGAAGGCGGTCGACGCGATTCCTCGCGGCGACTTCGTCGCCTGCGATCCGTGGCGCTCGAGGAACCCGTGTCGGTGCTGACGGTGGCGACGGCCGGTCGAGTGCCCCGCTAGTCGTCCGCGCGAGCGTCAGGGTCCGAGC
>CADEEX010000196.1 GCA_902826465.1 uncultured Acidobacteriota bacterium | reverse complement strand
CGGCCATAGCGGCCATGGGCTTGTCGCAGTGCTCGAGCCCGGTGTCGCCACTGCTGCCGTGGGTGCCGGCGGAGCCTTTGACGACAGTCGCCCCTTTCCCCTGCTTGTATCCGGTGACACCTTGGGCGCTGGCGCTCACGGCCAGACTCAAGGCGGCAATCGCCCCCACTGCGGGGCGCATCGACACTGTGCGAAACATGGTTCCCTCCCAGGAATCGTCGCTGCTGTCTTGAAACGCGACGTTGGAAGGAACTTCCCGCAGGTGGGTGCTACGATCGACTTCCGTGGTATTCGCCCTTACCGTGATCGGTGCGATCGTCGCAGTCGTGCTGGTCGGCGTGCTGTTGGTGCGTTCGCTCAGAACGTTCGTCCGCAACCTCTGGCCGCACTAGCTGTCGAGTTCGCGCCATCCGCCGGCGCGGAGCGCCCGACGCATCTCCTCGAGAAACTTCCCTGTTTCTTCGGCGTTGTTGAAGTGCCGTTCCTTGATCGTCTGGTCGGGCTCACCAGGCGTTTCGGAAATGCGCCACAGTTCAGCGCCGCCCACCAGCATCCGCAGTCGATAGGTGCGGGTCTCTCCACTCCGACCGAACTGCGCGATGTCGTAGAAGTCGACCGCCTCCTCGAGCAGTTCCCAACTGATTTCCTCGTTCCCGTCGTCGGAAGACATTCGCGCACGCCCCTCTTTCGAAAGTTCGAACTGCAACCCGCCACGCTCTCTAGTATCGCGTAAAGCCTTCCGCGCGGCTCCAAGGCTCGGCACTGGGCACACTGATTGCTCTGGTGGGCTGCGAGGTGCCATCATGCAACGCAATCCCGAGAGCCACTCTGCGACGCCACGACATTCCGGTCACACGGCAGAGTCAGGGCGCGGCGAAACCGTACGCAAGACCGTAGCGGATCAAGACGTGGAAGGCGATGCCGATCCGATGGAGCCTGTGAAGCCTCCGTATGGCGAGGACGCCGATCTGCCGCCCAAGCCTGGCAATCCAGAGGAGCCGGCGCAATGAGCGACGTCCGATTCACGTCGATTGAAGACGGCGACCTTGCGGATATCTGGTACGCCCTTGGTGGCGCGGCGGTTCGTCACACGGCACATTTCAAGCCGCTGTTCGACGCCGTGGCGACGGAACTCCTCGGCAGGCGGGCCGAAGGTCTGAACCCCTGGCTCGATCATCGCTTCCGAGAATTCCGCGCCGTCGATGCGAAGGAAGATGCTGCGGCAACATCTGAGACGACAGCCGAATCGATGTGACACGCGACTGACGTCGCGTGAGCGCTGGTGCTCACAGGGTGAGCACCAGCGTCATGCGGTCTTAGTTACACCCGCGCACGAGAAAGATCAGGAACAACACCGACGCGGGAATACCGAGAAACCACGCGACGATGTAGCCGATTGCGCCTTGTTCGTTCTGGACGAGCGCCGGGCGAGCGTCAGACTGCGGTCTCAATTCATTGGTCACCATGGGTGCCTCCGACGAGAGACAGTGCAACTGCCGTTCCGTCGCCATCGGCATGACTGCCGGCGACGCGTCCACCGCTACATTGAAGGGGCCGGCACGGGCTCGCGGGTCTGTTCGCGACTGAGCGCCTCGATGATCGCCCGCTGTGCCCGCGCTTCGTTCATCGCCGCCTGGTGCGTCGCGAAACGATGCGAGTAGGACAGCGCGTGGTTACGTTGGAGACTGAACTCCCACCCAAGCGACTCGCCCAGAAATCTGAGGTGACCGCTCCAGGTCCGCCCCCGCACATCCAGCGCCCAGAGATCGGTCGTGGCAATCGGGCTGTGCACGAGCAGCGGCGATGCCATCGTGAATTCACGCACGTCCATGCCGCACATCGTATGACCGATATACACGCGCTGGAACATATCTTGAAAATTCTCTGTGACAGGGGCCGAACAGATGTGGCAGCGTTGTTGTATCGATCGCTGCAGAGAAGGAGGCACCATGTGGATTCTGTTCAGACGCGTCGCGCTGATGATGCTCACCTCGTGGGCGCTCAGCCTCGCGGTGAAACGCTGGCCGCGCCTGGCCCCGGTCGGACGACTCGTCGGTGGCCGACGCAGGTGGCGCTGAGGAGAGAGAGGGCGGGCCGGCGTCTACCGGTATTCAGGTAGGCCGCCATCGGAGCGTGCCGCGGGGCCGGCACCTCTACCAAACGGTATGAATTTGCCCCCTGATCTGCGAAGATCCGCCGTTATGGTCAAGGCCTCTTCCCTCGTACTTCTCCTCGCCGGAGCGGCATCTGCCGGCTGTTCAAATTCCGCCGCTCAACAGAGCGGGCGCCGCGAAGCGGCAGCCCCCGCCGTCAAGACTGCCGCGGTCACGCAGGAATCGGTGCGCCGCAGCATTGAAGTCGTCGGCACGCTGGCTGCAGAAGACGAGGTGACTCTGTCTGCGCAGGCCGAGGGGCTGGTCCGGCGCATCATGGCCGACCTCGGCGACCCGGTGAAAGCCGGCCAGCCGCTGATTGAGATCGACCGCGAGAAGCTTGAATACAGCCTGGACCAGCAGAAGGCCGCCTTGGCCAGCGCCCTCACCCGCTACGGTGCCACCGACCCTGCCAGCCTTCCGTCCGTCGAAGAAACACCTGACGTGCGCCGCGCCGCCGCCGAGCTGGCACAGGCCAAGCAGGCCCGGACCCGCGCCGACGAACTCCACAAGCGACAACTGATTCCGCAGCAGGCGCTCGACGATGCCGAGACCAGCCTGCGCACCAAGCAGGCGCAGTACGACTTGGCGCTGCAGAACGCGCGGAACCTTCGGTCCGATATCGACGCCTCGGGCGCGGCCACCAAGCTCGCGGATCGCCAGTTGCGCGACACCTACGTGCGCGCGCCCTTCGACGGCTTCGTCCAGAAGCGCATGGTCAATCTCGGACAGCTGGTCAACGGCCAGACGCAGGTGATGACCGTGGTGCGCGTGAATCCGCTGCGCCTGCAAGGCGAGATTCCCGAGCGCATGGCCCCCTGGATCAAGCAGGGACAGGCCATCACGCTGATCGTCGACGCCTACCCTGGCAAAACCTTCAACGCCACCGTGTCGCGGATCAGCCCCGGCGTCAACACGCAGACGCGCACGTTCGCCTTCGAAGCCACGGCCCCCAATCCCGACGCCACGCTGAAGCCGGGCACCTTCGCCCGTGCGCACCTTGAAACCGCGCTGGTGGAGCCGGTGCTGACGGTGCCCTACGCGGCCATGCAGTATCGCTACGGCGTCTACCGCGCCTTCGTCGTGAATGGCGATCAGCTCGTGCTGCGGGAACTCAAGACTGGCGACCGGCTGGGCGACCGCATGGAAATCCTCGACGGGCTGAAGCTCGGCGAGACGATTGCGGCCAGCGACGTGGACACGCTCACCGACGGAATGAAGATCGCCACCGCCACGGCCGCCGCCGCACCGGCGCGCGCCACGGAGTAACCATGCTCTCTGAACTCTGCGTCCGCCGGCCGGTCTTCGCCACCATGCTCGTCATGGTGCTGGTCGTCCTCGGCATCTTCTCGTTCCGCCAGCTCGGCGTCGACCTGTTCCCCAAGGCCGATCCGGCCAGCGTGTCCGTGTCGCTCCGTCTCCCCGGCGCGAGTCCGGACGAAATGACGACCGCTGTCGTCATGCCGATGGAGAATGCGCTCAGCGGCATCGCCGGCATCGATCAGATGTCGGCCACGGCCAACGCCGGTGGGTCGGCCAGCATCAACATCCGCTTTCTCCTCGAGGTGAACCTCGATGACGCCGCCAACACGGTGCGCGAGAAGGTGGCCGGCGCCATGCGCAACGTGCCGCCCGAGGTGCTGCCGCCGATCATCCAGAAGCAGGACCCCGATGCCGACCCGATTCTGAGCATGGTGCTCTCGGGCAAGTCGACCAGCCTGCGGGCCCTCACCGAGATCGCCGACAAGCAGGTGCGGCGCGCCCTCGAATCCGTTGATGGCGTCGGCGCCGTCACCATCAGCGGCGACCGTCCCCGCGAAATCCACATCGTCGTCGACATCGAGAAGCTGAACGCACAAGGACTGGCGATCGATCAGGTGCGCGACGCCATTCAGCGTGAGAATGTGGAAGTACCCGGCGGCTCGCTCGAACAGAGCAAATGGGAAGTGGGCCTGCGCACGATGGGGCGTATCGACGCCACCTCGCAGTTCAACGACATCATCATCGCCAGCGTCAACGGCACGCCGATCAAGATTCGCGATGTCGGCGTCGCCGAAGACACCACCGCCCGGGTGATGACGTCGCTCTACAACACCAGCGACAACAGCCCGGCCATTCAGCTCGACGTGCGTCGCGCCTCTGGCGAGAACACGGTCCGCGTCATCGAGGCGATCAACCGCCGGCTGGTCACCGTCCGGCAGCAACTGCCGCGCGATGTCACGCTGTCCATCAATACAGACGACTCGCGCTTCATCTACGCCTCGATTGCGTCGCTCGAAGAACACCTGCTGTGGGGCAGCCTGCTGGCGTCGCTGGTGGTGCTGTTCTTCATGCGGAATATCCGCGCCGTGATCATCTCCTCGCTGGCGATTCCGGCGTCAATCATCGCCACGTTCACGCTGATGCGGGCGATGGACTTCACGCTCAACAACATGACGCTGCTGGCACTGACGCTGGCCGTTGGCATCGTGATTGACGATGCGATCGTGGTGCTCGAAAACATCTTCCGCTACATCGAAGAGAAGCACTACACGCCGTTCGAGGCCGCCATTCAGGGAACGCGCGAAGTGGCGCTGCCGGTCATGGCCACCACGCTCTCGCTCGTGGTCATCTTCCTGCCGGTGGCCTTCATGACTGGCTACGCACGGCGCTTCATCTACCCGTTCGGCTGGACAATGGCGTTCTCGATCCTGGTGTCGATGATCGTGAGCTTCACGCTCACACCGATGCTGAGTTCGCGCTTCCTGAAGGTGCCGGCCGGCCACGGTGGCGAGAACACCAAGTCGTCGAACAAGTTCTTCGACGCCGTGGATCGCTTCTACACACGGTCGTTGAAGTGGAGTCTGGCGCACCCCGGCGCCATCATCGCCATTTCGTTGCTGGCGTTCGCCACCACCTTCCCACTCAACGGCATGGTCGGTCGCACATTTGTGCCGAACGAGGACATGGGCGAGTTCGTGGTGCACGCCGACACGCCCCAGGGAACCTCGCTTGAAGGCACCACTGAGGTGGCGCAGCAGATCGTCAAGGAGATCGGCGAACAGGAAGGTGTGGCGCACTCGTCGTACCTGGCCGGTGCGGACCGCTACAACCACTTCCACGTCTTCTACTACCTGTTGCCGGTCGAGGAACGGAAAGTCAGCCAGGAAGAGGTCGTTCGCCGTGTGCGTCGCGTGCTCGCCAAGCATCCTGGCCTGACGCCGATCGTGATGCTCCGCAATCCGCTCGGTGGTGGTGGCGGCGGCGCCGGCGGCACCGCCATCTCGGCCACGCTCCAGGGGCCGGACATCGATCGGCTCTACGAATTCTCACAGAGCCTGCTCGAGAAGGCGAAAGCCACGCCAAGTCTGGTCGATTCGAAGACCGATTACAGCAACGCCAGCCCGGAAATTCACGTGGCTGTCGATCGCGCACGCGCGGCCGATCTCGGCGTCCGCATGTCCACCATCGGCAACACGCTGCGCTTGATGGTGTCTGGAGACGACGACATTTCGAACTACCGCGAGTCGGGCGAACAGTACCCGGTGAAGATCCGCGTGCGCGAAGATCAGCGGCGCGACCCCGAGGCGGTTGGCAAGCTGACGGTGTCGTCGGTGACCGGCGCTCCCGTGCGTATCGACAACATCGCCCGGCTCGAGCGTGGCTACGGCCCGACGCGCGTGACCAGGACCAACCGTCAGTTCTCGATCGGCTTCAGCGCCGATGTCGCCCCGGGCTTCGCGCTCGACGCGGCCTCAGGCGAACTTCGGCGCATGATCACGGACCTGAAGATGCCGCCCGGCTACAACGTCCGCATGCAGGGCCAGACGCGCAATCTGGAAGAGACCACCGAAAACCTGATCATGGCGATCGCGCTGGCGAGCATCTTCGTCTACATGGTGCTGGCGGCGCAGTTCGAGAGCTTCATTCAGCCGATCATCATCATGGCGGTGCTGCCGCTGTCGGTGCCGTTTGCGCTCTTCACCATCTGGGCGACCAACCGCACGCTCAACCTGTGGAGTGCGCTCGGCATTCTGCTGCTCTTCGGCGTCGTGAAGAAGAATTCGATTCTGCAGGTCGACTACACCAACGTGCTGCGCGCCCAGGGCATGCCGCTCAAGGAGGCGCTGCTCGAGGCCTGCCGCACACGACTCCGCCCGATTCTGATGACGACGACGGCGATTATCGCGGGGCTGTTGCCGACGGCGCTTGGCATCGGCATCGGCGGCAATCAGCGGTCGGCCATTGCCATCACCATCATCGGAGGCCAGGGCTTGTGCCTGTTCCTCACGCTGCTGCTGGTGCCTGCGGCCTACCTGAAGCTCGACGCGCTCGAGCAGTCGTTTGCGAATCGGCGCTTCAAAGGATTCATCGGACGCCTGCGTCCGTGGAACCGGCTGAAGCCGCAGACGGAGGCGGGATCGTAGCAGCGCTGTCAGGTTCGGTCCGCCATCCGTCGGGTTGTGATGCACGCCAACTCAACTCCCGTCGGGTCGGATGCTTGAAATCGCGGGGCTTTCCAGGCCGACAGCCCGTTGGCGCCACTCGGCACCTCGCTTGCTCACGTGGGCTGTGGAGGACACATGCCCAAGAACCCCAGCGACATCGCGCCCGAAGTGCCTGAGCTACAGCAAGAGCGCCACCAGTTCCCTGGACCTGACTCGGTGAACGAGGCCGATGATCGCGAACCGGTCGACGACGACAAAGATGAGTTGATGGATGATGCCGATGTCGGCCTCGAAGCGAGCGCGACGGCACCGGACTAGTCTGCGTTGACTATCTCCACCCCAGCTGAATCACGTCGAAATCGCCTGTCGTGAGCGACTCGAATGCTGGATTGAGCTCGTCGTTGTTCCAGCGCTGATCCATGGTGCCGGTCACGTACATGTCGGTGCCGTTGTCGGCCACGATCAGGCCGTAGCGCTGCATGGCGCGGAAGACCCGCTGGATGTAGGCCGGATACCGGCTAATGTCTTTTCCGGCCCGCAGACGGAGACGCGCGCCCATGGGCAGCGCCGACGGGTTATCGCCGGCGCGATGCGACGCCGGCCACACAAAGCCGTTGGTGCTTCGTACAGTCACGCGCAAAGCGTGGGTGATCTCGCGCCCGCTGACCGCTTCGTCGTAACGAATCAGCCCGGGAAGAATCGCCAGCCCCGCGGCGTCCGCCGACGTCCACCCCTCGGGACGCCGGGCATTGGTCGACAGATCAAACGTCGCGCCTGAACCGGCCTCCCAGCGTTGCGCGCCTGCGTTCCAGCGCGTGGCCCACAGTTCGAACAGCAGCCACCGATCACGGTCAACGACGATCAGGTGCCGGTCGCCAGACGTTCCGCCGCCGGGTACCGCCCCCTCAATGTAGTTCGGTGTGCTCTTCGCCTGCTCCGGCAACGGATACCCACTCTCGCCGCGAATGCCCGCGTCGCTTTCATTCCCGTATTGCACAAACGCCACTGGCATGCGTGGCTGTCCGGTGCCGACGCCGACATAGGGGATGCCGTACGGGGATGGCCCGAAGTCGGGATGGAGGCCGCGAGAGCGGCCCACGAAATCGATGAACGCGTTTGAGCGCGCATCGACCGGCC
>CADEEX010000195.1:3098-7789 GCA_902826465.1 uncultured Acidobacteriota bacterium | reverse complement strand
AACGCCTTGCACGCCACGGCACGTCCCGGCTCGATGCTGTCGATCAAGGGACCGCTTGGCGTGTTCAAGTATCCGGCGGCCGACGATCGCCCGCTGGTGCTGCTCGCGGGCGGAATCGGCATCACGCCGCTCGTCAGCATGCTCAGGCACGCCGTCCTGACTGCGCCGTCACGGCCGATCACCCTTCTTTACAGCGCCCGCAACGAAGAGGATTTCGCTTTTCTTGATGAACTGCACTCCATTGCGCGCCGGCATCCGCAAGTGGCCATGCACTTTGCCGTGTCGGCCGGCGCCTCGAACGCCCGTTTCTACTCGGGCCACATCGACGAGACGCTCATACGCGGGACTGTGCGTCACCTCACCGACGCGATCTGCCTGATTTGCGGACCGGCTCCGATGATCGAGGCAATGCGCGCGTTGCTGCACGCGATGCAGGTGCCCGCCGGGCAGGTTCGCCACGAAGTCTTCAACGCCGCCGTCGCCGCGTCGTCTTCACGCGACCCGGAATCAGAGGTCGTGGCACCGCCGGCTCGCACGCGAACGGCGCGGCGACCTGCGGTCGAGGCGGCAGAATCGCACCGAATGGACTGTCACGAGAGCGGGAAAGAGGTGGTTGTCGAGGCGGGCGAGTCGCTTCTCGAAGCCGCCGAGCGGGCCAACGTTGCGGTGCTCTCGCTGTGTCGTGCCGGAGTCTGCGGCACCTGTCGCGTGCGCGTACTCCAAGGCGAGGTCGACTGCGCGTCGGATGCGCTGCCGGCGAGCGACGCGGAACAAGGGTTCGTGCTCGCCTGTGTCTCGACGGCGAAGAGCGACTGCATGGTTGAGATATGAGGTCGCCGTCGCTCGTGACGATGCCCGCCCCAGCAGCCGCGTCGGCCGCCGAAGCGTTGAGCGCTGGGGCCAGCCGACTCAAGGCGTTGGCGCGCAGCGGTGTGGCCTGGGGGCTGCTGACGGCGACCGGCGTGTCTCTCTGGATCCTCTACGGATTGGGCGGTCTCGACTACTACGAGACGCCGCTCGGCATCCGCGCGTATGCCCCCTCACACCGATGGCTTCGACCGTCCGGTCCCGCGGGACAGAGTTTCGGACTGGTCGGCACGCTGATGATGCTGGTGCCGTTTGCTTACATGGCGCGCAAACGATTCAGCGGTCTCCGCAACGTTGGAACAGTGAAGGGCTGGCTCGAGGTCCATCTGTTCTGCGGCATCGTCGGACCGGTGCTGGTGACGTTTCATACGTCGTTCAAGTTCAACGGCATCATCTCGGCCGCCTACTGGTCGATGGTGATTGTCGTCCTGTCGGGATTTGCGGGTCGCCACCTCTATGTCAGGATCCCGCGTTCCTTGAAGGGCAACGAGTTGACGCGTGCTGAACTCGAACGCAGCGCCGTCGCGCTGAAAGACGAGATTTCGGGCATGGGCGTCGACGCTCCCATCCTCACAAAGATCGATGCCCTCGAAGCCCAATTGGCGCCAACACCTGGGCGCTCGCTGTTCGACGCCTTGTTCGGGGAGCTCTTGCTCGCCAGGCGCATGCGCGCCTTTGAGCGTGAGCTGGTCGAAGGTGGGGTGCCGACGGCCATGAGCCACACGCTCGTGCGCCTGTCAGTGGAACGCACGCTGGTGCTCAGGCGCGCCGCCGACCTGCAGCGGACGAAGCGGCTGTTTCAGCTCTGGCACGTATTCCACTTACCGCTCGTGTATCTGTTGCTGATCATTGCGGCCGCCCACATCGGGCTCGCGCTGTACATGGGCTACGTGCCGTTTCGCTGGTGATGTGGCGACACTGGTGGGTGGCGGCGCTGACGCTCGCGACGTGCCTGGCATGGCCACGGACGGCCGCTGCGCAGCTTGGTGCGCTGGTGTCGCCCGGGCGATTGGCGCGCCCGCATGCGGAGCTGGAGGGGATCGGAAACTGTGCGAAGTGTCATGAACAGGGCCGGAAAGTGACCGCGCAAAAGTGCCTGGCGTGTCATCAGCCGATCGCCGATCGCATCGCGCGCAAGGTCGGGGTGCACAAGACCGTGACCACCGACTGTGTGACGTGTCACGCCGAGCATGCAGGCGTGGATGGCGAGCTGCGTCCGTTCGACAACCGCGCGTTCAACCACAACACCACGACCACGTTTCCTCTCGATGGCAAGCACGTCGCCGTGCAGTGCACTGCGTGCCACACGACCCGATCGTACCTGGCGGTGAAGTCGACCTGCGCGTCGTGCCATACCGACACGCACAAAGGGACACTCGGCAACAGCTGCGCGTCCTGTCACGCCACCGACGTGCCGTTCAAGACTGTGGCCGGTCGTTTCGACCACTCGAAGGCGTCCTTCAAACTCGCCGGTGCGCACGCCGCGGTGAGTTGCGCTTCGTGTCACGTCAATCAGACATTCAGAGGCGTGAAGTTCGCGGCATGCAGCGATTGTCACAAAGACCCCCATCCGCGAAGCCAGGGCCTGTGCACCAACTGTCACACCGAGCAGAGCTGGCGGACGCGAACGATCAACCATACGCGCACGGCGTTTCCGCTCCTTGGCAAGCACGAGTCGGTGGCGTGTGTCTCCTGTCACAAGCAGCCGGCGATGAAGGTAAAGCCCAGGGCCGACACCTGTGCGGCGTGTCACGTCGACGTGCATCGGGGCACATTCAAGCAAGACTGCAAGTCGTGTCACTCGGAGTCCGGCTGGAGCAAGGCGCCGTTCGATCACGCGACGACCACGTTTCAGCTGACCGGAAAGCACGAGGGCCTGACCTGCCTGAAGTGCCACACCAGCGTCTCGCCGACGACCACGGCGGCCGCCGCCCGCGTCGCAGACTTCCGCGGCCTGAGCAGCGCCTGTGCGACGTGTCACGCCGATGTCCACGAGGCAGAACTCGGTGCCGCGTGCGAGTCGTGTCACTCAACCACGACGTTCCGGCGGGAGCAGTACACGCACACGCGTCAGACCGCGTTCTTTGCGGGACAACACACGGCCGTCACTTGCCAGTCGTGCCATAGGCCGGCGCCCCTGTCGGTTCCCGTACGCACCTCCGCGCCGATGCCTCACGGTGTGAAGTTCAAGGCGGCGACCACCGCCTGCGTGTCGTGTCACGACGATGTGCACCTCGGCCAGGAAGCGTCGGCCTGCAAGACGTGTCACTCGATCGAGAGCCCGCGGTTCACAATCCCGGCGTTCGCTCACGACACTCGAACCTCATTTGCGCTGCAGGGCCGGCACACGACAGTCGCCTGCGCCGAATGTCACAAGCGGGAAACCGGCGTGTTCCCTGCGAAGACCGGTTCTGCTGTTCGGTACAAGGGCGTTGGAACGGAATGCCGCGCCTGTCACGACGATGTCCACCGTGGGCAACTGGGCGATCGCTGCGAGACCTGTCATCAGCAGGTGACCTTTGCCCTGCCGGGTTACAAGCACCGCGGCAGCCAACTCGCTTCATTCTTCGTCGGGACACATGCTGCGGCCACGTGCGCCGATTGTCACAAGCCGACGACGGCGTTGGCGGCGGGCCGCACCGCCAGCACCGTTCACTACGCGATCGACAGGAAATGTGTGTCCTGCCACACCGACATCCACCGCGGGGCGCTTGGTCCCAATTGTGCGACGTGCCACCGTCCATGACCAGATCTCTCCGACTGGTCCTGGCGGCGTTGTTGTTGGTCGTGGGCGCGGCCGCGCGCGCCGATGCGCAGTTCGAGACTCCGAATCGCTCTTTTCACAACGCCTTGACGTTCCGCCTCGATGGAAAGCATCAGGCGGTCGCCTGCGAGTCGTGCCACTTGAGCGGCCAGTATCGTGGCACTCCCAACACCTGCTTCGACTGTCATTGGGTACGACGAAAGGACGATCGCTTTCAGACGCGGTTGGGGAACCAGTGTGAAACCTGCCACCGGCCCACATCGTGGACCGACGTCCGCTGGAACCATGCCGCTCAGAGTGGTGTCGCGCTCAACGCGGACCATCGACAGGTGACCTGTGAGTCGTGTCACACCGGCGGCAACTTCCGTTCGGCCTCAGTGACGTGCACCACCTGCCATCAGAAGGACTTTGCCGCGACCCGGTCGCCGAACCACGCGGCGGCCGGCTTCCCGATGGCGTGCGAATCGTGCCACCGGCCGTCCGACTCGACGTGGCGCAATACCGGTGGCGCGGGGTTCAATCACAACAGCCTGTTCCCGTTAGTCGGCACCCACGCCACGCAAACCTGCGAGACCTGCCACAAGAACAACGTCTACAAGGGAACGCCGCGCGAGTGTGTCGGCTGCCACCAGGCGGCCTACACTGCGGCCCAGAACCCCAACCATGCCGCCGCCGGGTTCCCGCTGGCCTGCGATGCATGTCATCGTGCCACCGATCCGTCGTTCAGGGGCAGCGGCGCCGCCACCAGCTTCAATCACAACAGTATCTTTCCGCTGGTCGGTCAGCACGGAGCGGTGACGTGCGTCAACTGCCACAAGAACAACGTCTTCAGCGGGACGCCGCGCGAATGCGTTGGCTGCCACCAGGATCGCTATAACCGGACGCAGAGCCCCAACCATATCTCTGCCGGCTTCTCGACTACCTGCGAGACCTGTCATCGCCCCAGCGATACCTCGTGGAACAACGGTGGCTTCAATCACAGCAGTGTCTTCGCGCTGGTGGGCAACCACGCCACTCAGAGCTGTGCGACGTGCCACAAAGGCGGCGTCTACAAGGGGAC
>CADEEX010000195.1:0-2998 GCA_902826465.1 uncultured Acidobacteriota bacterium | reverse complement strand
TGCGCGCTGGACCGGGGCGTCGTTCAACCACAACAGCGTGTTCGCGCTCGTCGGCGACCATGCCACAGCCGCCTGCGCCTCCTGTCACGTCAATGGCGTCTACAAAGGCACGCCGCGCACGTGCGTCGGCTGTCATCAGACGCAGTACAACGCCACCCGCGACCCGAATCACGCGGCCGCTGGGTTCCCAACGTCCTGCGACTCCTGCCACCGGGCGGCCGACACGTCGTGGGACCGTGGCACCTTCACTCACAGGTTCCCTCGCACCGGTCGTCACAATGTGTCCTGTGCGCAGTGCCACACGACGCCCAACAACTTCCGCGCCTTCAGCTGTACGGTGTGCCACACCCGTTCGGAAACCGACAACGAACATCGTGGTCGCGGGGGCTATGTCTACGAATCAAACGCCTGCTATTCATGTCATCCGCAAGGGCGGTCGGACTAGATGGTGGACATTCGCGCTGCATTTGTTCTCGCGCTCCTTTGGCTGTGCCCAGCCGCGACGGCGTCCGTCTTCGCCCAATCCACGTCGGCGCCGCCCAAGCCGCGACCGTGGAGTCGAGTCTCGTTCTTCACGAACAGCTCTCAGATCACGGCCAACAATGGCGACCGCCGTTCGTTCACGGAGCTCAGCACGTCGTTCTCGTATCAGCTGCCGGAGAGCGACGACGCCGGTGCTGACTACGGGATCGACGTACGGTATGCGACCTACCGTGGCATGGTGCGTCCTGAGCGCACGTCTCTCTATCAGGCGTTCGCGGGCGCCAGAATGGCGCATGGCCAGGCACGCTTCCGTGTCGGTCACCTGTTCCTCAATGATGTGGGGTCGCTCGGCGCGTTGGCCGGAGGGCTGGTCGAGTACCGGCAGCCTCGCGGCACGCCCGAGGTCGGACGGTTCCGGATCGGCGGCTTTGCAGGACTCGAGCCGAACATTCTTGATATCGGCTATGCGCCCCATGTGAAAAAGTATGGCGCGTTCCTGGGATTCGATGCCGCCGCCACGCGCCGGCACTCCCTTGGCTACGTCACGATCAAAAATGGCTCGCTCACCGAGCGCACAGCCATCACCGCCAACAACCTGCTTCCGATCGGGCCTCGGGTGTTCATCTATCAGGCGGCCGAGTACAACGTCACGCAGCCCGCGGGGATGGCGCGGCGTGGCTTCGCGTACTTCATGACGAATGCCCGCGTGACGCCCAACGACCGCGTCGAGCTTCAGTTGAACTACAACCGTGGGCGATCGATCGATGCGCGCGGGCTTGGCGAGGACGTCCTGAATGGCCGGCCTGTCACCCAGCTGGCCGTGGATGGCTTGTTGTATGAATCCATCGGCGGCCGCGCGACGGTGGAAGTGCTGCCTCGTGTCCGGATCTATGCCGGCTACTCGAGCAACAGGAACAACCGAGATGCCAGTGCCAGCGGGCGCGTCATTGTCGGAGGCTACGCCCCGAACGCGGCCGGCTCCGGGCTGGACTTGACTGCGTCGGATTCGATGATGCAGCAGCCCTCCGGCAGCTACCACTCGCGATACGTTTCCGTGGGCCGGCAACTCGGTCGGCTCCTCTATTTGACCGGCGACTACTCGACGTCGCTCTCGGTGGTTCGCTTCTCCAGAAGCGACGGGATCAGAATCGAGACGCGGCCGCACACGACGCGGTTCTCGGCTGCCGCGAACGCCTATCTGACGCGGACGACATCAATGATCGCAACGATTGAACGCACCAACGAAGACGAGCTGCACGAAGTCCGTGTGCTCGCCGGCCTGACGTATCGCATCAAATGAGTCCTGATTCCGACGCACTCACGGCGCGCAGAAACGAGATTGAGCGCGAACTCAAGGAACGTCTCGAACGCGATCGTCAGGGCTCTCCGACCGCGGGGACCTTCGACGGCGTGGCACTGTTGTGTCTTGGCTGTCGAGCGCTGAACGGTGCTGAGGCACGTTTCTGCACACGCTGCGGCACAAAATTCAACGCGCTGCTCGTGGCCGCGCGTCTGGCCACGGGGTCGGAGAGTGGCGCATGAAACGTCGCCATTGGATGTGGATTGCCGCACTCGCCCTCTTCCTGCCTGAGGCGCTGCCGCAGGCCCAGAGCACAGCCGCGCCGTCATTAAGCCAGGCGCCGCCGGTCCTGTCGACGGTCGCCGAGCCACCGGCTGGCGCGACGTCGGAGCCCGGCCAGATGTCCGGTGTGCCCCTGCAGGTGGGCGATCTGCCGCCAGGCATCGTCGTCGTCCGTGTGATCCGGAGCAGCTTTCAGGACAACGTGACAGGGCAGAGGGTGACCCTGAGAGTGGGTGCCGGCGCGCGAGTGCTGAGCGCTGTCACTGGCGCCGATGGACGCGCCCAGTTCGATGGCCTCACTGTCGGGGAACGAGTCCAGGTTCGGTCCACGGTTGGCGCCGAGCGTCTCGAGTCACAGCTGTTTGACCTGCCAAAGGAAGGGGGCGTGCGTCTGGTGCTCGTTGCGGGAGTCGGCGCGCCGACTGCGCTCGGAGATGAGTGGCCGGCGACGTCGGCTGGAGAAGCGGAACGTGCCGACGTGTTGGCAGCGTTGCCGTTGGATCGTCCGCCTGCTGGCGCGCCTTCCTCTTCGCTTGCGACCAATGCCTGGCTCGCGGGTCTAATCGGTGCGATCGCGCTCACGCTGGGGGTGATTGTCCGTGGGCGACGCAAGGTCGTTGTACCGTCGGCCGCTCGGTCGCCTGCGACGAATCCATTACCCGTCGCGCCAGTGCCCCCCGTCGTTCCAGCGGCAGTGGCGGAGGAGGTGAGTCGCACGGTGCTGTTCGAGCGCCTGGTGTCTCTCGAGAAGGATCACCAGGCCGGCAAGACCAACGAATCCGAGTACGCGACAGAGCGTTCAGCGCTGATCGATCGATTGGCGCGGCCGGATGCGAACGGCTGATTCGTCCGGTGGAACACCGGCCTGTCGCTGCGATCTAGACGTCGAGCTCTTCGGCTTCCTCGGCACGGTCCATGATGAAGCGGAATCGG
>CADEEX010000194.1 GCA_902826465.1 uncultured Acidobacteriota bacterium | reverse complement strand
CGTGTTCGACGATGCCGACGTCGAGGCGGGGCGGACGCTCGACGGCGCGACCTTTCAGGGTCGAGAGCATCTCGCGGCCGAGCGTGAAGATTTCGTCGGCGTAGCCGAAAACGACACGGCCGGTGTCGGTGAGCTGCAGCTTTCTTCCGACCTTGGTGAACAACTTCTCGCCGAGCCGTTCCTCGAGGGCGTGAATCTGCGCGCTCAGCGTGGGATGGGACAGCCGAAGCTGCTGGGCCGCTGGCACCAGCCCTCCCTCACGCGCGACGACCCAGAAGTAGAGCAGGTGGTGATAGTTGAGCCATTCCATGCACCAAACATGTTTGTTTTAACGACAGGAATCAACAGATTTTCGTTAATGTCTACATGACGCGGGACCGGTAATCTCCTGGGTCATGACGCTCACCACTCACCAGCCCACGCTGTCTGCTGACGATCTCCTGTCGCGCCGCCACGCGCCGAGCATGTTGATGCTGGCCGCCGCAGCCGGCGCTGTGAATGCCGGGGCCTGGGTGATCTGCGAACGCTTCGTGACCCACGTGACCGGCACCGCCACGCGCGTGGGCGTCGACGCCGGACAGTGGCTGCTGATGGCCGAGTACGGCCTCGTCCTGGCGGCGTTCATTGCCGGGGCCATGGCGTCGGTGATTGCCATTCAGGCGCGGTCCTTCAGGGGGCTGCCTCCGCTGCCGGCGCTGCCGCTGTTCGGTACGGCCGCGATTCTGCTCGGCACGGCGGCCGCCGGCGTGTTCGGCGTGTTTGGCGCCGTCGGCGGTGGGGTGGAGGAAGCAGGCGATTTCGCCTTCCTGTCGGTGCTGGCGTTTGCCATGGGGCTGATGAACGCCGCCGTCGCCAGCAGCACCGCGCTTGCCATGCGCACGACGCACATGACCGGACCGGCGACAGATTTCGGCGTGACGCTCGTCACCGCCTGGCTGAGTGAGGGTGACGCCAGGCGCCGCGCCCTCTACCTCGCGGGTCTTCGCGGCGGGAAGGTGGCCGGCTTCATCCTCGGCGCCGCGTCGATGGTGCCGCTGGTGCCTACGTTCGGCTTCCTGGCCTTCCTCGCCCCCGCCACCCTTATCATCGTCGCCACCGTTCGCAGTTTCGTGCCGCTGGCCACCTGGGTTCGCGGACCGGCGAGCAGGCGTACTCCCGGCGCGTGCCCGGTCGGCGCCTGAGACTGCACCTAGCGACTGCTGATCTCTGCCCGCAATCCGGTGGCGCCGGCCGACACGGCGCTGGCGCCGCCAGTGCCGCTAGCGCCAAGCGCGAACGTATTGCCCGCCTGTGTGACGGTGAAGCCGGTCAATACGACGATGCCGACCGTCGGACCGCCGCCGCCTCCCGCGCCATGTCCGCCGCGCCCGCCGTTGCCGCCGCGGCCGCCGATGCCACCGGCGCTCCCGGACGTCAGGAAGTCGCCGGCGACGCTCGTTCCGCCTGCGCCACCGCTTCCCCCAGCGCCACCGTTGCCGCCGCGCCCGCCGTTGCCCCCTGCGCCGGTCGTGATCTGGTTGTTCTGCAGGGTAACGGCGGCTGCACCGACGACGATGCCGAACGAGCCGCCACCCCCTGCGCCTGCGGCCCCCAGTTGACCGCCGCCTCCACCCCCACCGCCCCCGCCGCCACCCGATCCGCACGAAGGCAGCGGGAACAGGCCGACGCCACCGCCGCCTCCTCCGCCCCCGCTTCCTGCCGTGCCGCTCCCGGCCGCGCTCCCGTCCGCCGGCAGATACTGCGTATCGCGAAACCGTCCGAACTCGCCACCGCCAACGCCGTCGGCACCGACAGCGCCTACGCCACCAGCACCGCCGTCCATGCTGAACTCGATGGGGCCACCCGCATTTCGTGCACCACGCTCTCCACCCGCCGGTCCCTGGCCTTCGGTGCCGTTAACGCCTGGTCCCAACCCTCCAGCTCCGCCCTGTCCGCCGTCCCACCGGGCGCCCGCGCCGCCGCCGCCTCCAGCGCGCTCCGGCGTGCACACGCCTCCGGTGAGACCGGCCCTGCCCGCTCCACCGGCCGCGCCGGCCGTTCCTGTGCTGCCCGCGGCACCATCTGCGCCTCGTCCGACGACGATGCGATTCGCCGTGATCGTGATTCGTTGCCCACCCGCGAGCGCAATCCCGACGCTGCTGGCACCGGCTTCGGTCGCCGCAGCCGCCCGAATCTCGAAGCCGTCGATCAGCGCATCACTGGCGGCGGTGGCCTGCACCGCGACAGGACCAGCGCCCACCGCGGTGATTCTCGACGCGGGATCGCGTGTCCAGGTGGTACCGTCGTAGCCACCGAGCAGTCGCGTGTCCGATCGCAACGTCAGGTTCTCGGCGTAGACACCGCTGGCCACGCGGATTTCGGCGGAACCCGACGCGCGGGTCAGCGCGGCACCGATGGTCTTCAAGGGTGCCGTGGCCGTGCCGGTGTTATTGTCGCTGCCGCGGGACGTGTCCACGTAGAGGGTTCCGGGACTGCCGCCCGGCGTGGGAGCGACGGGTTGGGGAGTGGTCGGGCCCGACGAGGAACTGCACGCCGTAAGCAGCACGCCGGCAAGCCACATGGCGATTCGCCGCGAGAGGCGCCGCGGTCGGAGCTGCCTCCTGGAAGCACGGGTGGGGTTGGACAAGAGCTGCTCCTTCCCGATCGGTTCTGTGTGGGCGTTGATCGGTGCGATTGTAATGTCGCCGGCATTGAGCGAGACGCAGTCTTTCAGGTGCGCTTTGACCTACCGCTTCGGAACATTCGAGTTCGACGCAGAGAGCGGCCAGTTGCGGAAGCACGGCCGCCCGGTCGCGCTCGAGCGACAGCCGGCGCTGGTGCTGGGCGTCCTGCTGGCGCGTGCGGGCCAACTCGTCTCACGCGACGAGCTGCGCGAGCGCGTGTGGGGTAGCGGCACGCACGTCGACTTCGATCGGGGCCTGGCCTATTGCCTGTCGCAGATTCGCGGCGCCCTCGGCGACCGAGGCGACAATCCGCGCTTCGTGCAGACGTTTCCGAAGCGCGGCTATACGTTCATCGCGCCGGTGACCGTCGAACTGCCACCCCTGGTACAAGCCGAACCGGTCGAGTCTCCGGTGCTGTCCGTCGCTGCGGTTTCAGCTGAGAGCCCAGGCGTGAGGCCATTTCACGCTCGTGCTCCGCGCGCTTACGCGACGGCGGCCCTCTCGATGGCGCTAGTCCTGCTGGTTGCCTGGTTCTTCGGTGGCCGGCGGCCAGCCCCGGTGCTCGTGGCGGTCTCGGTGTTCGACAACGAAACGGGCGCAGCCGAACACGATCGACCAGTTGCCGCGCTGTCAGATCTCGTGGTCTCGAACCTGGCCAACCTCGCGCCCGACCGTCTCGCGGTGATCGGCAATGCGCAGGTGCTGCGCCAGCCGCGGAACATTCGGAACCTGAAGGCGGTGGCGGCCGGCACCCAGGCCGACTATGTCCTCCTCGGTCAGTTGCAGCGAGGAGAGCAGGGGCTGCGCTTCATCACGCACGTCATCCGCTTGAGCGACATGGCGCACTTGAAAGCGAACCGGCTGCCGCTCACCGGCGACGGAATCGAAGGGCTCGAATTGAAAGTTGTCAACGAGTTCGAGCGCGCGGTCCGCGAGCACATCCTCACCGAGAGCGGCAACTAGCTCTCGGCGCGGCAGTTGGCGCCTCACACGAACCTGCCTTGCGCGGCGCCAGGTGTTCCGCCATAAACGGGCCGGAGGTGGGATTCATGACACAGCGCTGGTCTCGTCGGGCATTCTTTGGACTGACGTCGGGTTTCTCGGCGCTCGGCGTTTCACTGCTGGCCACGAAGGCGTGGGGCCAGTCGCCCGCCGCCACACCTCCGTTGGCGGCATCCTTTGCGAGCGAGCTGTTCCCCTCGCAGGATCCTGTGCTGGTGAGGGAAGCCGTCGGCGTGTCGCATCGCGATCTGAAACGCGTGCAGGAACTGGTGGAGCGTCAGCCGGCGCTGGCGCGCGCCTCCATCGACTGGGGCTTCGGCGATTGGGAGTCGTGCCTCGACGCGGCGTCGCACGTTGGCAACAAACCGATTGCCGACTTCCTGCTGGCGCATGGCGCCAGGCCCACGATCTTTTCTGCCGCGATGCTGGGACAGCTCGACGTGGTGAAGGCGTTCATCGCCGCGCGGCCAGGCGTGCAGCGCACCCTGGGTCCCCACGGCCTCACGTTGATGTGGCACGCGAAGCAGGGTGGTGCCGACGCAGCAGCGGTCGTGCAGTACTTGATGATGGTCGGCGATGCGGATGTGGCGCTCACCACGATGCCGCTCGATGCGGCCGAGCGCGATCCGCTCGCAGGCAGGTACACCTATGGCGCGGGCCCTCGCGACTACTTCACGGTTGACGTGCGGCGCGACCTGCAGGGACGCGATCAGTTGACGATTGAGCGCCCGGGCGGGTCAGGGCGTCAGAACCTCTTTCACGTCGGCGCGCTGGTGTTCTTCCCGACAGGGGTGCCGAGTGTGAAGATCGCCTTTGCCAGGGAGGGCGCGAAGATCACGCAGTTGACGGTCGCAAACCCCGACGTGATGCTGACCGCGCGAAGGTCTTAGTAGTAGGTCGCCAGAAGGACGTACGTCACACCGTCGTGCAGTCCGCTGTGTTGTGTAAGGCGCAGATCGACGCGACCGTAGCCCAGTTGGCTCTCCGTAAAGATCGCGCTACCGGTGAATGTCACGCCGGAATCAGTTCGTAGATCCACGGAGAGGTCGCTATTGAACGAACCCGTGGCGCCTTCGTTCTTGCCACCATCGGCACCGTGCCGTATCACCCGTCCCTGCCAGCGCTTGCCTTGCGACGCGGGCTGGTAAGACGTGACGTTGAGTCGCAGCGGCGGTGTCGAATACGTCTCCCACCAGTTGTAGAAGCCTATGAAGGGCGCGAGCGTTTGAATGGGCCGTTCTGTGAGGGCTGTCGAACTACGCCCATAGCGGTCGGTGACCGTCACCGATGCCAGTCCCGCAAACTCTTCGTAGGTATGCGAGGTTCGTGGGCCTCCCGAATACGAGCGGCCATCCCCGAAGTCGAAACGATAGGTGAGTCCGTCCCCGGTTGACGCGCTGGCATCGAACTCGATGGGCGAGATACCGGACCACGAATAGATGGCCCGTTCGGTGGTGCCCATACCGCGTGCATCGAGCTTGGCCTCTGGCGCCGGTGGTGCCTCGATGGTGACGCTCACGGAAGCCGTTGCGCCCTTCTCGGTGGCGGCGTTCACGTCGACCCCGCCGGGCGCGAGCGCGGTGAGGAGACCGCCAGCGTTGATGGTGGCGACGAGGCTATTGGACGACGACCAGGTGACCTGGGACGTGACGTCGACCGGCGCGCCGTTGGCGCCGATCGTTGTGGCGATCATCTGTTTCGTTTGACCTGGCGTCATTCGGGTCGAGCTTGCCGCGGCCACCGAGAATGCGCCGGCGTTGGCGGCGGCCGACGGTGGCGCGTCAGGCGCTGTTGGTGCAGGCCCTGAACACGCCGCTGAAATGGCCACCAGCAGGGTTGCCACCGCGACGCGAAGTCGCTGAATAACAGTTGGCACGTGCCGATCTTACATAAGTACTGCGGCGGCTGACCGCCTTGCACGGTTCCGGCCGCCACCGCAGCGGCCCGCTCTCCCCCAGCAGTGGTACTCTGCGGGCGGGAGAATGCCGACGTCGTCCGAGGCCGCACCGTTCGTCGCCGACCGATTGATGAAGCGTGCCGGAATCGTCAGTCTCGTCAGTCTCGTCAGTCTCGCTGCCATCAGTGCGCAGGCGCAATCGGTTGATGCGGACCGTCCTGGGTTGCTGGCCGCCACCACCGTTGTTGGACGTGGACGCGCGCAGGTCGAGTCCGGCATTCAACGCAGCTGGGCCTCCTCGTCTGACAGCACGACCAGTCTGCTGAACGCGCCGAGCGTGCTCCGCGTCGGCCTGAGCAACACATGGGAGCTACAGGTGGGGCACTCGCTCGTCAATCGAGTCAGCGAACGCCTGGGCACCGACACACGTGTGGTGCGAGGATGGGGCGACCTGAGTCTTGGCGTCAAGGCGGCGAGGCCCGGCGAGGCGCTGACGCCTGGCGTGGTTGCCTACGGCACGGTGGGCCTGCCGACCGGAGCCGACGAGTTCACCAGTGGCCGACCGCTCGTCTCCGGCCTGTTGCAGCTCACGTGGGATCTGTCCGAGCGCGTTTCGGCCGGCAGCGTAATCGGCTATGCGCGCACGATCGAGGCCGAAGCGGGAGTGTCTGCCGGACTCGTGGGCGGGTCGATCGGCGTGTCGCTGCCCGCGCACTGGGCCACGTATGTCGAAGCCGGCGCGTTCCCGGATGCGAGCGGCGATCACGCTGGCACCGTGGGTGGTGGCGTCACCAGAATCGTCCGCGACCGACTGCAAGTCGACGTGTCGCTCAATCGCGGCCTGAGCGCGCCCGCCGCCGTGTGGACACTGGGCGCGGGTGTCTCGGTGCTCTTCTAGCGCAGCGTCACCGCTCGGTCGCGCTCGGGTGTGAAGGCTCAGGGCTCGGAATGCGATGATAGGCGCATGACGCCTACACGCTCGCTTCGCATCGCCGTGCTGCTCTGCGGTCTGGTCCGTGCCACTCCAGGATTTGCGCAGGCGCCCCCGCCGCCCCCGCCACCGGGCTGGACCGGGTCGTTTGCCGCTGGCGTGGCCGTCACACAGGGCAACAGCGACACGTCCACCGTGAACCTCGCCTACGACGTGAAACACGACAGCGGTGCACCGCTCGTCTTCAAGAGCACGGGCCTGTTACTGCGCGGCTCCGCCGAGGGCGCCCTGACCGCGCGTCGGCTGCTGTTCGATGCCCGCGTCGAGCGCACCCTCACGGCACGCACCAGCATCTTCGGCCAGACGCAATGGCTGAACGACGAATTCAAGCAGATCGACTACCTGATCTCGCCCACCGTCGGCGTGGCCCAGTTGCTGGCGACGACCGCCACCGTCACCCTGGCCGTCGATGCGGGTGTCGGCTTCGTCACGGAGAAGAATCCAGGCCTCGATGCGCGCACGAGCGGCGCCGTGACGGCGGGAGAGAGCTACAAGCACAAAATCACGGCAACGGCCGAAATCACCCAACGCGTCGCCGCGCTCTGGAAGACCGACGACTTCGACGATGCGCTGTATGTGTTTGGCGCGGGCCTGGCGGCCAACATCTCGTCGCAGACCCAGTTCAAGGGTGAACTGCTCGACACCTACAAGAACCGTCCGCCGTCTGCCGCCGTACAGAAGAACGACCTCGCGGTACTGTTATCGTTCGTCTACAAGTACTAGGCGTCAGCGTCCGCCATTTATGAATCTCGCCGTCGTTTCGCTGGCCGCACTGGCTGTGGCCCTGCTGGTGAGCTGTTTCTCGGCGGTCAATATCGGCATCCTGTCGATCGTCTTCGCCTGGATTGTCGGCGTCTACATCGGCAACATGACAGTGGAGCAGGTGCTCGCCGGCTTTCCGAGCGGCCTGTTTCTAACGCTTGTCGCGTTGACGCTGCTCTTCGCACAGGCGCAGGTGAACGGCACGCTCGACGGCGTGGCTCGGCGCGCCGTGCGTCTCTGTCGCGGCAATGCCGGCGTCATCCCGATGATGTTCTTCGTGCTCACGGCCGTCCTGTCGTCGATCGGCCCTGCCAACATCGCGTCGACGGCGCTGGTGGCGCCGCTGGCCATGGCCCTCGCCGGGCGCTACGCGACCTCGCCGTTCCTCATGACCGTCATGGTGACCAACGGTGCGAGCGCCGGCTCACTCTCTCCGCTGGCGCGCACTGGCGCCATCGTACACCGCATGGTCGCCAAGCCGCGGTACCCCGACGTGGC
>CADEEX010000193.1 GCA_902826465.1 uncultured Acidobacteriota bacterium | reverse complement strand
GGTCCCCACCGACTTCGAGAGTTGCTGCAGCTGTTGCCGGGCCGTGTCGAGGCGTCGGCGCTCGTCGGTGTGGCGGCCGATATTGAGCCACGCCGGTAACGCCGCGGGACGCACCACGTGCACCAGCAGTGGGCGCGCGTTGAAGGCGTCGGTCACCCGCAGGGCGGCGGCGACATCGGCCCGACGATAGTCCGCGAGATCGACAGGAAGCACGATCCGGGCGCCCGGCCATTTTGCCGGTACACGACGCGACCGGGCACCCTGCGGAGGCACCACCAGCACCGGCACCCGCGCCGTGCGCAACGTCTGCTCAGCGGTCGACCCGAAGAACCACTTGGCCGGCCCGGTCAAACCGTGCGAACCGATGACGATCACATCAGCACTGGTGCGCTCCGCGGTGCGGGCAATGACGGCCGCGGCATGGCCCGAACTGACCTCGAGCGAGAGCCGGCGGCGGGAGATGCCCGCGCTGGCCACAAAGCGACGCAGTTCCGTCAGGGTCCGTTTCTTCAGCCAGGCCGTGTCGTATGCGGCGGCCGCCGCAGCGGTAGTCAGCAGCGGATCGTCAACGAAGAGGACGGTCAGTCCGGCGTCCATGCGGGCCGCTACTGCCGCGGCGTAGCGCAGCGCCCCTCGGGCGCCCGCAGAAAAATCGACCGGGCACAGCACGTGGCGAAACGGCAGGGACATAGCGGGCGCTCCTCAGGGTCAGGGTGTCGTCGGCACGTGCATCGACGCGGACGCGACTCGGCCGCCGTCGACGGGGGTGTGGAGGTCGGCGCCGGCAAGCGCCGACGCCACGGCGTTGGTGGTGGCACTCACCACCTGGGGCAACGGTCCGTCGGCCGTAATCCGCGCCCACGTCATGTGGCCGACGTCAACGCCGTCCTGGTCGCGCATGACCGACGGATCGGCGTCCGAGGCGTCTCCCCGGCGGCCGTCGACGCGTCGAGCGCGGGCGGCTCCTGGCGCGTCGAGCCACGCGCCAGCGAACGCCGCGTGGGCGTGAACGGTCATCCGCTCGGCCAGCGCTCGATCGTCGGGCCGCAGAAACACCGCATCCAGAATCGCGCTGCCTCCGCCACTCACCGCGCGCTCTGCCCGCCTCAGCATCTCGCCATAGACACGTGCTGAGTATGAGGCCGAGTAGGCCGCTGCGGGCAACCGAGTGTCCACAGGAACCCCCGCCAGCTGCTTGCGCACCTCGTCGCTGCGGAGGATGACGGCGCCAGGGGCGGCGCCCAACGTCGGGGCGATCGACTTCGCGACCGACGTTTTTCCGCTTCCGGACAAGCCGCCAATGGCGACCACCGAACGCGGCGCGGGGGAAAGCAACCGATCGGCGAGCGCCACGTAGTGGCGCGCGTCCGACCGCCAGCGCCCGACAGCGTCCGCCGACGGTTGCTCGGCGGCGGCCGTCAACAAGGTCTTGGCGCGGACCAGAGCCCGGGAGGACAGGAACAGCGGCATCAGGGCGGGGCCTGTGTAGTCGCCGGTCTCGACGAGGTAGGCGTTCCAGAGGCGGTTGGCATGTTCGTGCAAGCCGCGGTGCCACAGGTCCATCAGCAGGAACGCCACATCATAGAGGACGTCGATGCCGGCGATGTCATCGTTGAACTCGATCGCATCGAAGAGGGTCGGCCGTCCGTCGAGGATCACGACGTTGCCGAGGTGCAGGTCGCCGTGGCATCGCCGTACCCGTCCGGCAATCCGCCGCTGCTCAAGACGATAGGCGACACGGTCGAGCGCGACCTCGACGCGGCTGCATGTCAATGCGATCGCCGCGGCGTCGAGCACCCCCTGTCCGAACTCGGCCAGTCCATCGGCGTTGCCCGCCACCACACGGCGCATCGCGCCATAGCCACCGCGGTCGCGCTGCACGGCCGCGTGCCGGTGCAGGCTGGCCACCTGCGCGGCGAGCGGCTCCATCAGGCTGAGTTCGAGCGCGCCTGCTTCGGCCAGCCGATCGCACAACAGCTCCTGCTCGAAGCGAACCATCTCGACGAGCCAATCGACCACGTCACCATCACCACCAATCGCGAGACGCCCATCAGCCGCGCACGTCACCGGCACGACCCCTCTGTACAAGGATGGCGCCGTGCGGCGATTGATGGCGACCTCGGCGTCACAGCAGGCATGCCGGCGATCGGCCGTCGAAAAGTCGAGATAGTCGTAAAGAACGGCGCGCTTCAGTTTCCACGCGCGGTCGCCCGCGAGGAAGATGACGGCGCTATGCGTGTCGATCCGACGCACGGGAGCGCCACCATGCGCGGCGGCACTACCGAGAAACGCGATGACGCGAGTCTGATCCTCGACGACCATGCGGTCCTTTCACAAGAGGGCGGCCTCCGCGCAGCGGACGGCTCAATGCAGGCGCGACGCGTAGGCGCCGCGGACCAGCGGTAGCAGTTCGTTCATGTCTATGGGCTTTCCCATGACACGGTAGGCCCCACGTTCGGTGGCGCCCTCGACCACATCCGCGGAGCCGTAGGCCGTCATCATCACCACGGCGGCGTGAGGCACACGTTGGCGAATGCGCTCCAGTAGACGCAGGTCGTCAGAGTCGGGCAACCGGAAGTCGAGCAGGATCACGTCCGGCGAAGGCGTCTCGCCGAGCCGCGCCATGGTTTCCTGTCCGCTCGCGGCCAGGGCCACCTGGAGCCCGGCCTGCGACAGCGTCTCGGCGATCGACCAGCGGATCAACGGCTCATCGTCGACGACGAGAACCCGGAGATCGTGAGATTTTTCCAGCATGATGTGGGTTTCTTCCCAGTCGCGGCTGGTGGCCAACGGTGCGTCACCCCGCACCAGTCGCGTTCGCCGCGCGATGCGGCGATCCGTTTCAAGAAGCGGACCAACGACGATTGCGCAGAAGTGCCTAGGAGGGGGTCTTTTCGAGCTTGAACTTCTCGATGCGGTAGCGGATCTGATCACGGTTCAAGCCAAGCAGCGTCGCGGCTTTGGTCTGATTCCACCCGGCGCGATCCAGGGCCTGCACCACCAGCGACCGTTCGAGCTGCTCGAGGTCGACGCCGTTGGCCGGCAACTCCACCCCCTCTGTCAGTGATCCTGCCGGCTCTGACGTCATCGGGAAATCGTCCGCGGCCAGAATCTTCGACTCGCTGAGCAGCATCGCCCGCTCCACCGCGTTCCGCAACTCGCGGATGTTGCCGGGCCAGCGGTACGCCTGCAGACGTCGCAGCGCATCCGGGGCAATGCCCTGTACGCGCTTGCGAAACTCGTCGTTGAAGCTATCGAGATAGAACTTCAGGAGCAGCGGAATATCGGCAGCGCGGTCGCGGAGCGGCGGCAACGGCACCGGCACCACGTTCAGCCGGTAGTACAGGTCTTCACGAAACCGCCCCTGCTTCACTTCGTCCTTGAGCACACGATTGGTGGCCGCGACCACCCGGACATCGACGCGGATGTCAATGGCGCCACCGACACGCTTGAACGACTTCTCTTCGAGAAAGCGCAGTAGCTTCGCCTGCAGCGCCGGCACCATCTCGCCGATCTCGTCGAGAAACACCGTGCCGCCGTCGGCCATTTCGAACAGCCCGCGCTTCTGGCGATCGGCGCCGGTGAACGCGCCGCGCTCATGGCCGAAGAGCTCGCTCTCGAGGAGCGCTTCGGGCAGTGCCGAGCAGGTGATGTTCATGAACGGCTTGGTGGCGCGTTCACTCGAGTAGTGCAGTACCTTCGCCGCCAGATCCTTGCCGGTGCCGCTCTCACCCGTCAGCAGGACGGTCGACGCCGGGCTGGCGGCAATCTTCTTGATCAACGCGCGCAGCTGCACCATCGCCTCGCTCTCGCCGACAATGCGATCGAGGGCGAACGGCTTGCCCTGCGACGATCGCAAGGCTTTGATCTCGCGCCGAAGGCGTGTGGTCTCGAGCGCTTTCTCGACCAGCAGCGAGATCTCGTCCAGGTTGAACGGCTTGTTGGCGTAGTGGTACGCGCCCTCGCGCATCGCCTGCACGGCAAGCTCGATGCTGGAATGGGCCGTCAAGAGAATCACCAGGGTATCGGGGTCTTCCGCCTTGATGCGGCGGAGCACCTCAATGCCGTCGCCATCCGGAAGCTTGTAGTCGAGGAGCACCAGGTCGATGCCCTGCCCGTGCTTGGCGATCGCCTCCTCGGCGGTCTCAGCCTCGAGGACGCGATAGCCGTCGTCCTTGAGCCGGGTGGTCAGCGACCAGCGAATCAGCGATTCGTCGTCAACAACGAGAATGGAGGCACGCATCGGTGCATCAGTATAGTCAGTCGGCCGGCGGCGCGCCTGAGGGGGACAGGTGAGCGAACGGCAATGTGAGGGTAACCACGGTGCCGCCCTCCACCGGACAGTCGACCGCGATGGTGCCGCGCTGAGCGGCGAGCAGATTTCTCGCCGTTGACAGCCCCAGCCCTGTTCCTCGCGACTTGGTGGTGAAAAACGGCGTGAACAATCGGGTGCGCACCTCGGCGCTGATGCCCGGACCGCTATCGTGCATGCGGACCTGAGCCGCCGTGTCTGAGTCCTCGAGCGTGATCCGCAACGAGCCCTTGCCCGCCATCGCCTGCGCGGCGTTGACGATGACATTGATGAGGACCACGCGAACCAGCTCGGGATCGGCGGTGACTGGGGCCGCACCGCCCTGCACGCTGACGCCAACCCCGTGCAGCAGCGGGTCGCGCTCGAGGAACCGCACGGTGCCGGTAATCAGCTCGCCAAGATCGACGACGGCCAGATGCGGCTGGGGCGGGCGGGCGAAGACGAGCAGGTCTTTGACCAGTTCGTTGAGACTGTCGATGCGGGCCACAATCTCAGTGGCGACATCGGCCTCTCGGCTTCCGGCGGGCAATCGCCCGCCAATGACCTGCACGGCCCCGCGGATACCGGCCAACGGGTTCTTCACCTCATGGGCAACCACGGCGGCCATCTCGCCAAGCCGCGCCATGGCCGCCTGTTCGCGCAGACGCTCTTCGAGCTTCACGCGCGGGCGCAGATCGTGAAGCATCCCGACAAACTTCTTGGTGCCGTCGATGTTCATTTCGCCGACGGACAGGTGCACGGGAAAGAGCAGGCCGTCGCGGCCAAGCGCCTGGACCTGGCGGCCGATGCCGATGATGTGCGGCTCGTGGCTGGCCAGATAGCGGGCCAGATAGCCGTCGTGGCGCTCGCGGTCCGGCGACGGCATCAGCATACTGACGTTGCGACCCAGCACCTCGTGCTCGGCATACCCGAACAGTCGTTCTGCTGCCGGGTTGAACCCTTCGATGACCCCCTTCTCGTCGATGACGAGAATGCCATCGATCGCCGACTCGACGATCGCCTGCCAACGCGCCTCGCCGTGACGGATCGTGGTGGCATCGCGCTTCTGTGACGTCAGATCACGGGCGATCGTCGCCGCACCAACGATGCCGCCGGTCGCGTCTCGCACCGGTGAGACCGTCAGCGAGACATCGATCTCATGTCCGGCTTTGGTGCGCCGGCGCGTCTCGAGCGCGACGACGCGGCGGCCCGCCTGAACGCTGTCGAGAATGTGCCGCAGCTCGTCGAGGCGATCGTCAGGCACCAGCCGGCGAATCGACTGCCCTCTGACCTCGTCGGCCGAATACCCGTAGAGCGACTCAGCGGCACGATTCCAGGTGACGATGACGCCGTCCACGGTCTTGCCGATAATCGCGTCGTCCGACGACTCGACGATGGCGGCAAGCATCCGCTCCGCGTGGTGATCGGGCTGAGGCGACGAATCGTCGTGTGTCAGGCGCGGTTCTCCTGTCGGCGAAGGCATGGGATGAGCGATCATTGTCCCATGAAGATCGGCATTGTCGGCACGGGATGGGTCGGCGCCAGCGTGGCGATTTCACTGCTGCACGGCGGGGTCGCCACGTCGCTGCTGCTCCACGACGCGAACGAACGACTCGCCGAGGGCGAGGCGCTTGACCTGGCGCACGGCGCGTCGTTCTACCCAGCCGCGCATGTCAGCAGTGTACCGCTGGAGGCCATGGCGGACGCGGATGCCGTCGTGATTTCGGCCGGTCGCGGCGGCAAGCCGAACGAAAGCCGCCTGGACCTGCTGCGCGACAACGCCGCGATCGTTCGCGGGGTCGCCAGCCGGCTCTCGACCATGCGCGGTGTCATCGTCGTCGTGACCAATCCGGTGGACGTGATGACGCGGATTGCGCTGGAAGCGTCGGGGCTGCCCGCGAGTCGCGTCATCGGCACCGGGACGATGCTCGACACCGCACGGCTCCGCCATGTGGTGGCCGATCGGCTGCACGTCGATCCGCGGACGGTTCACGCACAGGTGCTCGGCGAGCACGGCGACTCGGAGGTCGTGGCCTGGTCCGGTGCGACCGCTGGGGGATTGTCGTTGCGGGCGTGGCCCGGTTGGCGTCGGGACCAGGAACCGGCGATCGCCGAGCAGGTTCGCCGCGCGGCGTATGAGATCATCGCCCGCAAGGGCGCGACCAATCACGCCATCGGTCTTGTCACGGCCAACCTGCTGCGGTCGGTACTTCGCGATGAACGGCGAGTGTTGACGGTGTCACGTCTGCAGGAAGGCGCTCTGGGCGTTCGCCACGTCGCCCTGTCGCTACCGGCCATCGTCGGCCGCGACGGCGCGGCCACCGTCGTCGAACCAGCGCTGAGCGACGACGAACGGGCGGCCTTCGAGCATTCGGCTCTCGTGCTCACGACAGCGTTCGCGTCACTTGCCGGGGCGCCCTGAGTCCCGAGGGTCAGCGCCGAGCTCGCGTCGGAGCGGCAGCAACCTGGCGCGATAGCCAGCGGCGTCGCCGTAATCCACGAACCGGCGATATTGTGCGTGCGGAGCGGTGACGCGGGTGGCGTGCCGGACCGGACACCAGAACTGTTCCGTCCGACCTGCCACTTCACGCGAGTAGGCCAAGACGCCGTTGGCGTAGCCGCAATAGACGCAATGCCACTTCTCAATCGCGTTCAGGTACCCCAGATGGTGGCGATCGATAACGACATACCGGGCCCGCCGTACCAACGCAATCCCGAACAACGGGAAGCAGGTCCACTGGTAGAGCGACACCCAGAGATCCAGCAAGGCAAACGGCACCGCCAGCGAGTAGATCATCGGAATCGCGAGGAGGTGCCGAAGTCGTGCCTCTCTCAGGAAGCGGGGCAGACTTTGCCTGAAACGTCGCTGCGCCTGCCGCGCCCCTCGGGCGAAGTGGACCCGACCACGAACGAGCCGGTAGTGCCATCGCCGACGTGCCTGCCGAACCTCCTCCTCGATCTGCTCTTCGAGTTGGACCAGCTCGTCGTAGAAATCTCGCTTCGCCATCGGGCCTCCCTATCGATGGCGTAATCAAGGACGGGGCCAACTGGGTGGAACGCGACGCCTTCTAGTGACCGCCGGTGGTGGCGTTGCGCGCCGACGGGGTGACCGCCACGTTGATGAGCGCAGTCGTCCAACAGCAGGCGGTCGCGCCGCCCCCTTTGCCGGAGAGATCGTTCGCGGTCACATGGATAAGATAGTCGCCAGGTTCACTGAACGTCACCGTGGTGGACGCCTTGCCTTCATAGGCTTCGCCGACCTTGCCGCCCTTCAACGTCGTCATCTTTTCATGGCCATTCGCGACGGTGACCACGCCTGGGCCGCGATACTTGGCCACGACCAGTTCGACGATGGGAGGCACATTGCTTCCGATCGGCCCATTCGAGCCACTGGCGAACAACGCGTCATCCTTGACCCACATCTCGAGGGGCATCGGCCGATTCGCCACGGCCGTGCGATGCAGCGCCGAGGCCACCGTGGCCACCGGGTTCTGAATCATCGGTCCGGTTGCGGCGAAGGACAGCAGCGGCGGTCGGTTGTAGCG
>CADEEX010000192.1 GCA_902826465.1 uncultured Acidobacteriota bacterium | reverse complement strand
ACCGGGATGTTGTTGCCCACCAGATCCCAGTTGCCTTCGTCGGTGTAGAACTTGACGGCGAAGCCGCGGATGTCGCGCGCGGTGTCGGTCGAGCCGCGCTCGCCGGCGACCGTCGAGAATCGCGTGAACACCGGCGTGATCTTGCCGGCGGCCTGGAACGGCGCGGCGCGCGTGAACGCCGTCATCGGCTCGTACGCCTCGAAGTACCCGTGGGCTGCGGAACCGCGCGCATGCACGATGCGCTCGGGGATGCGCTCGTGGTCGAAGTGCGTGATCTTCTCGCGCAGGATGAAGTCTTCGAGCAACGTCGGACCGCGCAGTCCCGCCTTCAGCGAGCTCTGGTTGTCGCCCACCGGCACGCCCTGATTGGTCGTGAGGGTGCGCTTGCTGGAATCGACGCGCACGCGATCGAGCGGCGCGATGGTCTTGTTCTCGCCGATCACCGGGCTGCCGCTCCCAACCTTCTCCGAGGCGTTCTTCTCCTGGACGGTGCTCGAGCCAACGATCGGATCGTGTGGCGCGATGCATATTCCAGGCTCCGGGCGGACCGCCACTTCGGGGTCGTACTCGAGCGGCTTGTTCGGATTGAACGGGATCGACGCGGCCAGTTCCTGCGTTTCGCCCATCTTCGCCGTCAGGTCGTCTGCTGAGTCTGCAAGCGGCTGTGGCTCTGCCGGCCCCGAAACGGTAGCGCGACTGTTGGGATCGACTTCATGTGGACGTGCAGAGCTTGACGACGGCTGCTTGGATTTAGGCATGGGCTGCTCTCATTAGACGAACGGAAACACCGGCGCACATGGACGTCCGTGCGAATTGCAAGCGGCTTACCAGGTCGAGCCACGAGGGTCGTCCACTGCCACCGACGTGCGTTGTCCGAAGAACTGCCATGGTGACCGTCAACTGACGGACACCGGGCGTAGCGTTTTGCCACACCTGCGAAACCACGTGACGAGCGCCGTGCTGGCCCGTGAACTCGAAGTGGCGCGCCGGACCGTGCTGCGCGATCTCGACGCGCTGACCGCGGCAGGTCTGCCCGTGCTCGTTCACCGTGGACAGCGCGGTGGCATCGAACTCGGCTTCAACTACCGGACCCGGCTGACTGGACTCGCAGCCGACGAAGCCGAAGCGCTTGGCGTGCTGCTCACCCGCCCGGACGGCGAGCTGGCGGCGCTCGCATCCGCCATCCGAGGGCACCACATCGTGCGCATCCGGGCGCATACGGCTCGCGAACGGGTGGTGCATCCGATCGGCCTCGTCTACACCGACACCGGGTGGCAGCTGGAAGACGACCTCGCGCCCGACGCGCCCAGGCGTGCCGATCGCGCTGCGCGGCTGCGGCAACCTGAACGTGTCGGCGCGAACGTTTGTCCCCGGCACTCACGGTTCGCGGTGACGAACGGCGGACGGACGCTGACGAACGGCGGATGACGCCTTGTCGGCGGGGAATGTCGTGGTGAGAATGCTCGGCGAGGGCCGCACACGGCTCAAGGAGCGTTCCCGTGAAGAAGTTTCTGGTGTTATATCGATCGACAGTGAGCGCGTCCGAACAGATGGCCACCGCCTCACCGGAGCAGGCCAAAGCCGGCATGGATGCCTGGATGGCCTGGGCGCAGCACGCAGGCCCCGCCATCGTCGAGATGGGCAGCCCGGTCGGACAGCCGCGGCATTTCACGAGCGCGTCTGCGTCGCGTGAGGGCGACGCCCACATCGGCGGATTCTCAATCCTCCAGGCGCGCGACGCGCACGCGCTGCAGTCCATTCTCGCCGGTCATCCCCACTTCCACGCCCCGGGCGGCTCGATTGAGGTGTTCGAGTTCCTGCCAATGCCCGGGATGTAGGGATGTCGGGATGTAGGGATGTGTCGTCACGACGCCCGCGCGCAGAGCGTCGCCAGTTCGGTCGCCCACGCCGGCGGGTGAAGCCGCACGTTGAGGAGCGGCTCGATCGGCAGCAGCCAGCCGGCATTTCCCGGCGGCGCGGCGGCAAGAGCGGTAGACACGCATTGCACGGCGTTCGCCACTTCGCCCGCAGCCACGTAGACGCCCGCACGCGCCAGCGCCACATCCACCGTTGCCTGAGCCGTGTTCGCGATGTCGGGCGCGGCCGTTCCCGTCACGAGCGCGATTCCGGCATGCGCCATCGGATGCCGCGGCACACGCGCGATCGCCTGTTCGAATGCCGCATGAGCAGCCAGCCGATCGCCGCTGCGAAGCCGGCACACGCCAAGCGCGTACCAGGCGTTGGCGCTGCACTCGCGCGCATACAGATGGCCGCTGTCTTCGAGCGCCAGCTCGCGCTGGAACGCGTCGCTCGCCTCGACCTCGCAGCCGCGCGCCAGCAGTAACAACCCTTTCAACCAGTGCAGCGCCACGGTCGACAGCGGTGCGACCGTTCCCGCCGCCCGCCCCAGCGCGAGCGCCGCGTCCACCTCGCGTTCGGCCTCGACCAACCTGCCGCGCGCGACGAACACAGTGGCCGCCAGCAGGTGCGCCATCGGACAGGCCGGTAACAGCGCCAGTGTCTGCCCGCGCCGCGGTGAGCCGCTGTTCGCCCCAGCTGCCGTACGACAACCGCAGTTGATGACGCCAGTTCTGAGGCTCCAGCGCCACCGCGCGTGTGAGGGCCGCGGCGGCATCGGCCCGCTCCCCCGTCCGCTCCAGCACGAAGCCAAGCGTGGCCCACGCTTCGGCGTAGTCTGGCTTCAGCGCGCACGCCTCGCGCGCGTGAATAGCGGCGGTTCGCAGCGCGTCGATGTCCGGCGTCGCCCCCGCCCGCGTCGCTTCGAACGCCAGCACACACGCATTCGCCAGTCCCACATGCATCGTCGCGTTGTTGGGCTGTTCGGTGGCCAGCGCGGTGAACACCTGCCCGGCCGCTTCGAGGCGATCGCGCTTCAATGTTTCGAGCGCCGCGCGGCCCTCAACAAAGGCGCGGTGCGGCGCCAGCAGCGCCTCGAGACCCGCTTCTCGACGAGGCGTCGCAATCCGTTCCACCGCGCCGGTGAGGCGGTAGCCCTGGCCGTGCTCAACCATGATGGTGCACGGCGAGCCGGCGACGGTGATGGTGTCGCGGACGCGCGAGACCGACTTCGACAATGTATTGTCGGCGACCGCGGTCTTCTCCCAGGCCGCCTCGATCAGCTCGGTCTTGCCTATTACTTCGTTGGGACGAGACACGAAGACCTTCAGCAGCTGCAGTTGCCGCCGCGGCATCCGCACCGGACGGCCATTGCGTCGCAGTTGTGGTGTGGAAGGGTCGAAGTGAAATGGACCGAAGACGAACGCGCTGCCCGTTGGCATGCGCGCATCTTACGAAGTTTCTGGACGGAGTTTACGCCGTGAACTTACGATGACGCACGCATCGTCTCAATGCAGAGGGGGCGAAGTCGTTCCGTTAATCGGGATTTTTCGGGGCAATCGGGATTTCTTGGGGGGGGCGGCGTGTCTTACCCAAGAATCTCATTCAGACCGTCGATGACCCGTGCGAGTTCCTCTTCGGAAGCACGGCCGATTCTGGCGCCGAGACGATCGACAGACAAGGTGCGAATCTGGCTGATCTTGATCCACGAGCGTTTCGTGACGCCAGCGGCCTTGCTTTCGAGGGTCAACGGGAATCCGGCGCGCGGCTCCTGGCTGGTCAACGCGACGGCAATAACGGTACCGGAACGGTCATTGAAAACATCGTGGCTCAAGACAAGGACGGGGCGTCGGCCTGACTGTTCGTGCCCCCGCACTGGATCGAGGTCGGCCCAGCGGACGTCGCCCCTCAGTATTCGGGCCACGTCGCAAAGTCCTCGGCGAGCCCCTCGTCAGCGAGACGCTTTTCCTCGCGAGGATCGAGCTTGGCCGACTCGCGGGCCAGCCTGGTGCGGGCCAGACGTTCCAGCTTGTCGGCCAGGGCCGCCTCGATGGCCTGGCTCCGATTGCGGAAGCGACGCCTGACGACCAGTTCGTCGACCCGTTCGAGCAGCTCACTATCGATCGTCAGCGCGACCTTCGTTTTGGGCATGGCAGTATGACGAATCATCATACCAATCGCGATACCGGCCAACAAGCGAACCGAAGGTCCGATGCGATCACCCACGTGGTCACGCGCGATCACGAGCTGGTCCGGGGCGATGAGCGAGATGGTCGCGACCATCAGGCAACCAGTCCGGCACGCAGAGCCAGATAGTCCGGCGCTCTACCCAATCTTCCTGGCGCGATCACCACTGCGGTTTTCACGATGAGCCACTTGGTCCGGCGCGGTGACCTACTCGGTTCGGCGCACTACCCAACCAGTCCGGCGCGATCACTGACGTGGTCCGACGCCACAGGCGACCTTCCTCGGGTGATCAGCACACTCTCCTCGCGCGATCACCCACTGCTCCTCATGCTTCAAGAAAGCACGCATCCGTATCTCATTGATGGCGTAAGAGATAACGTGCGTCTCAACAGCGTCAGGATCTTGACCAGGCGTTCCAGGATCTTGACCACGCGTTCTAGGATCCTGGCGGTGCGCTCGAGGATCTAGAACACGCGTTCCAGGATCTTCGGGTGACGTCCGAGGATCCCGGCCATCGGCACGAGGATCTCAAACGCACGTTCCAGGATCTTCAGTTGACGCGTGGGGATCTCGGTCCTGCGCGCCAGGATCTATGACGCGCGTTCCAGGATCTCGAGCGTGGAGGTCAGGATCGCAGTCGATCGCCAGAGGATCAGGAACGGGCGCTCCAGGATCAGCGCCGGACGACTCATGACGAGGGCGTTCACCACTACAATCCTCCGGTGCCCCTCGCCAACGGCGCCAGTCTCGGGCCCTACGAGATTGTCGAACTGATCGGCCAGGGGGGCATGGGCGAGGTGTATCGCGCCCGCGATCCGCGGCTGCGCCGCGACGTCGCGATCAAGACGTCGAAACTGGGCTTCGGCGAACGATTCGAACGCGAAGCTCACGCCATCGCCGCCCTGAATCATTCCAACATCTGCCACATCTACGACGTCGGCCCCGACTACCTGGTAATGGAACTGGTCGGCGGCCAGACGCTCCGCCATCGGCTGACACAGGGACCGCTTGCGCTGGACGAGGCGATGCGGATTGCCGACCAGATCGCCGAGGCGCTTGCCGCGGCCCACGAGAAGTTCATCGTGCACCGCGATCTGAAGCCGGACAACATCAAGCTCGACGACAACGGCACGGTGAAGGTGCTCGACTTCGGCCTGGCGCGATTCGGCGCGCCAGCTGGCGAGACGCGGGACCTCGATGAGTCGCCGACGCTGACGATGAGCCTCACGGCACCGGGTGTGATCCTCGGCACCGCTGCCTACATGAGCCCGGAACAGGCGCGCGGCCGGGCCGTGGACACACGCTCCGACATCTGGTCGTTCGGCGTCGTGCTCTACGAGATGCTGACCGGCAGGAAGCCGTTCAAGGGCGACGATCTCGCCGACACGCTCGCCGCCATCGTCAAAGATGCGCCAGACCTGAGCGCCGTTCCGCCGCGCGTCCGGCGGTTGATCGGTGCGTGCCTGGAGAAGGATCCCAGACAGCGCCTGCAGGCGATCGGCGACCGGCACCTGCTGCTCGCGACGCCGGAGCCGGCACGTGTCACTCGGTTCTGGCCGGCGGTGGCCGGCACACTCGCGGTGGTAGCGGGCGCGTTCGCCGCATTGGCCTGGATGCAGTGGCGCCAGCCGCCGGCAGCGGTCCAGGTACTGCGCTACCAGATGGCGCGCAACGGCGACTCAGGGTTCGTGCACTACCAGCTGTCGCCCGATGGGCGTCAGTTCGCGTTCACTGCGCGAGCCGGCGGGTCATACCGGCTGTTCGTGCGACGGCTCGACTCGCTCGAAGAGCATGAGATTCCGGGAACCGACGGCACCACCTATCCGTTCTGGTCGCCCGACAGCGCGCACATCGGGTTCTTCTCCCAAGGGAAACTGAAACGGGTCGCCCTGATCGGTGGACCGGCCACCACCCTCGCCGACGCGCCAGATTCGCGTGGCGGTACCTGGGGTGCGAACGACAGCATCCTTTTCACGCCGAGTGCCACCGGCACGATCTCGCGGGTGTTGGCCACCGGCGGTCCGGCGACGCCGCTCGATCTGCGCCACGAGAGCAAGGGCCCGAGAGACTCTTTCCGCTTCCCGATGTTCCTGCCCGGCTCGGGCCGGTTTCTCTACACGATCGAGTCGGACACGCGCGAGCGCGCGGGCGTCTACGTCGGCTCGCTCAGCGGAGAGGCACCGGTCCGCATACTGCCCGACCTGTCGGTCACGCAGTTCGTCCCCGCGGCGGGCTCGACGACGATCGGGCATGTCATCTTCCTTCGCGATGGCACCCTTCTGGCGGAGCCGTTCGACGCCTCGACGCTGAAGCCGACCGGCGACGTGTTTCCGCTGGCGACCGGCGTTTTGAACTCGGGCAACGGCGGCTACGCCGACTTCTCGGCGTCGCTTATCGGCACGCTGATGTATACGACGGGCGCCGCCACCTCGCAGGAGCGTGAGATCGCCTGGCTCGACGAAGGCGGCGCACGCGGTGAGTTGATGCTGACGGCGAAAAGCATCAGCAACTTCGCGCTGTCGCCTGACGGCGGCCGGCTGATGTACTCGAGCGGGAACCAGTTGACGACCGGCGACCTGTGGCTGTTCGATGTCGTGCGGAAGGCGTCGCAACGCCTGACACTCGGCCCATTCAGCGCCTACTCGATGGTCTGGTCGCCTGCCGGGGACGCGTCGGTCTTCTCGGAGTTTCCTGAGGATCGACTTTATCGAAAGCGCGTGCCGTCGGCGAAAGAGGAGCCGATGAGCGTCGCCGGCACCAACACCTACGCCACGAGCTGGTCGGCTGATGGGCGCTTCCTGCTCTACTCCCAGACTGCCGCGGCGACGCGCGACGATCTCTGGCTGCTGCCGATGGGAGCCAACGGAAAGCCGGCGGTCTTCAGGCAGACGCCGTTTGACGAAGCCGCGGGACAATTTTCGCCGGATGGCCAGTGGATCGCCTATCACTCCGACGCCTCGAGGCGCACCGAGGTCTACATCGCATCGAGCACGCCTGGCGGCGAAGAGCGACAAGTATCTGTGGACGGCGGCACCAATCCGCGCTGGCGGAGCGATGGCCGCGTGCTCTTCTATCTATCGAGCAACAAGACGATGATGGCGGTAGACGTTTCTGCGGGCCCGCCGCTGTCGCTCGGTGCGCCGCGCGAGCTGTTTCGCGAGACGAAGATGATTGCGGGCAGCCGAGAGACCTCGTTCGAGCCGAGCGCGGACGGGCGTCGCTTCCTTGCGCTGCTGAGCACACGCGACGAGGCGGCCTCGCCGATCACGGTCGTCACCGGCTGGCAGTCGGCTTACCGGCGGTAGCCGATCCGTCGATTCCCTGTCTATCTGGTCTGCGCTCCTTCCTGTGAAACTGGGCCACAGAGACACCAGAGACACGGAGATGAAAAGGACGTTTGCTCTGTGTCTCGGTGCCTCGGTGGCGGATTAAATGAATAGCACACGATTGGCCGCGGCACTGTCGGGCGGCTGGCTCCGGTTCTTCCGGAGGGATTCTCAACCTCGTCGGACCAATCGAACTTTCAGAATGACGTATATCTCCGAGGAGGGTCGGTGAATCGCGAGCTTGTCCTACATCACCTGGCCGAGGCGCAAGAGGCGCTCACCCGAATGCTCGAAGAAGCACGCGCCAATGCGAGCTGGGACATTGGCGAGCTGACGGCAGAAATGCCGCACTTGTACCATCACATCAACACGGCCTGGAACGCGCGTGAGTCGCCGAACCCAATTGGTCAGGCGTCAGATACCGAATTTCTTGGGTGGAGTGCCTTCCCCACCGATCTGCCGATGTTCGAGTAGCGAACCAACGGTGCTACCACAAACACGATGAAGG
>CADEEX010000191.1:4000-7893 GCA_902826465.1 uncultured Acidobacteriota bacterium | reverse complement strand
TCTGGCCGCTCTTCGCCCGTGATCATCCGGAAGAGCGTGGTCTTGCCGGCGCCGTTCGGTCCGACCAGGCCAATCTTCTCGCCGGGATTCAACTGGAATGACGCGTCGACGAAGATGACCTGACGGCCGTACTGCTTGCTGACGTTTGAGAATGCAATCATTTCAAGGGTGCTAGAGGTGCTTAAGCCCTACGGCGTGACCGTGAGTTCCGCTGCGTAGAGCATCGTGCGGTCGTTGTCGCGGGCGGCCCATTTCAGCAACGTGGCCACGCTTGGCGTGACGCGCGTTGACGCCACCTGGCGGCCGTTCGCCACGACGACAACCGGCTGCGACAGATCGAAGACGTCTGGCGACAACAGCAACGTCAGCGATGCCACGCGCCGCGTGTTCAGCGTGATGGTATTGCCGCGGCGCGAGGCATCAACACGACCGGAGGGCCGGCTGTGCGCGAAAATCGGCGACACGCGGGCGATCGACGTCGGCGCGTAGGTGCCGCTCAACTCCTGCGTTGCGGTACCGCGTCGGACGGTGAGCACCAGCCTGCTGCCGGCGTCGTTGAGACTCATCAGGTCGAGCACATCCACCCCGGCCGGAATGGTCCGCTCGCCGATCTTCGTAATCACATCACCCGGCAGCAGCCCGAACGACGCGGCATTACTGCCCGCCAGCACTGAGGCCACTGTGGTGCCATTCGAACGAATGCCGAAATTCAGTTCGGCCTCCGCCACGATGTCGTTGACGTCGGCAAGCGGCGCCCCGTCAGGTCCCGGCTTGGCCAGCGAATCAATGACCACCCAATGCGCCCGGTTCGTGCCCGCCGACATGTCGCTTTCCCAGGTCAGCGTCTGCGGATGCGGCGTGCGCGGGTGTTCGGTGACAAACGCCTCGTAGGTGTCCTTCAGCTGCGGCCACCACGCCGTGTTGTGCACGGCGTCCGGCTGCGGCAGATACTTCACCGTCACGCCGCCCTTGATCATCTGGTTGATGTGCGGCTCGACCAGCGTCGTCGGATACAGCGGATCCTGGCCGCCATTGACGATGAAGAACGGCTTGTTGACGAAGTTGTTGAGGAACATCTCGCCGTCGCGCTTGAGCGAGCTGTTGCGCAGCACGGCGATGGCGCCGTTCAGCGGCAGGAAGGCCGCAAACGGCGTGGTGTCGCGCATGGCGAAGTAGTAGGTGGCGGTGCCGCCATCAGACACGCCAGAGAGCGCGACGCGGTTTTCGTCGACGTTGTAGGTGCGCTTGACGCTGTCCAGCACGAAGCGGAGGTTCTCGAGCTGCCGATCGGTCCACCATTCGGCTTCGTTCCACGCCGTCGGCAGGATGTAAATCTGCTCGGCGCCCGCCAGCGCGCCAATGCCGTTGCCACGCGGTGTGGCGTCGGGTCGGCCGACACCGCCGTGCAGCTGCACACGGACCTGATACTTCCTGGCCGGGTCGTAGCTGGCCGGCACGTCGAGCGTGTACGGGAACTCTGTACCGCTCACAGAGTGCGACAACCGCACGACACCGCGAGGCACATCAGTGCGATACCGACGGCCTTGTTTCAGCGTCGCCAGCGTCTCCGCATAGGTCGCACCGGCCGAGACGACCGCCGCGGACGCTTTCTCTGCGTCTGCCACCGTCGCAGCGCTCCAGAACGTCGCGAAGGCCCGCTCCACCGCTGGCGACGCCGCTGTGAGAGCTGACGAGCGCACCAGAACGAGCGCCGCCACGGCCGCGACCACGAATGACAACGTTTTTCGCATAGGAAACTTTCGGGCGTGGCGAAAGCCGCGCACTACGACTCTACCCCAACCTCGAGCCCCGAGCCCCGAGCCCCGAGCCTAGACATGATTCCTGAGGCTCAGTTCCCGCGGGTGCGGCTGCAGGTAGGTCTGCCCTTCCAGATACGCGACCTTGAACTGACGCACGTAGTGGCGCACCAGCGTGATCGGCACGATCAGCGGAATCTTCCCCAGCCGATGCTCGTCAATCAGATCGAGCATCTCCGTCCGGGCGTCGGCGCTGAGCGACTTGGAGAAGTAGCCGAACATGTGCTGCAGCACGTTGGCGTGCCGCTTCGGCGTGGCGATCTGACGCATGGCCGCCATGAACTGCTGCTCGTAGTTCGCGGCGGACACCAGCCGCTCCGCCGGCGTCGCCGCCGCCACCAGCCGGCCAAGCGATCGATACGCGACGGGTGAATGCGCCATCAGCGTCAACTTGTGCGCCGTGTGAAACTTCACCAGGTCGCCGACGGTCCATTGCGACTGGAACAGCGTGCGCAGGCGACGGTAGGCGAACACCCGCTCGATGAAGTTCTCGCGCAACCGGGGATCGGACATGCGGCCGTCCTCTTCCACCGGCAGGTTCGGCACCTTCGCGATCAATGCTTCCGCGAACAGCCCGCGGCCGGCGCGTTCGGGCATAGTGCCGCCGTAGACCTTCACGCGCTCCATGCCGCAACTGGGAGAGTCTTTCTTCAGGATGTAGCCGCTCAAATCCGATCGGGCCAGCAGGTCGGCCTTCGTGTCCGAGTAGCTGCGAAGTCGCTCGGTCTGACCGACGCCGGTCTTGATGACAATCAGCTTGATGACGGCAGCATCGAAACGGGCGCCCCTGGCGCGCTCCTGCGGTGCCGTGAGGATCAGCCGCATCGCATCACGCGGGGTGCCGAATCCGGCCTCTTCCTCCGGACACACCGACACCCATTCCACGTGCGGACCGAAGGTTTCCACCAGGAAGGGGTCGCGTTTGTGGCCCCCATCGAACCGCACCTGCTCGCCGAGCAGGCACGACGAAATCCCGATGCGCGGCCGTTCTTCGCTCACAAGCCATTCTAGACCGCCACGTGCCGGCCCGGCTGGCCGGCCCGCCGCAGTCCGGCGATAGACTGTGGCCCCGAGGCACGTGTGCTCGAGAGGGAGACAGACCACGATGGGGAACACGAACACCGGGCTCAGTCAGCGACTCGAAGCCTTCTCGACCGCAGTCACACGCTGGACGGGAAGCACGGCCGCCTTTGCCACAGCCGTCAGCGTCGTCGTTGTGTGGGCGCTGCTCGGTCCAGTGTTTGGCTACTCGGACACATGGCAACTGGTGATCAACACCGGCACCACCGTCGTCACCTTCCTGATGGTGTTCTTGATTCAGCGCACGCAGAACAAGGATTCGCTGGCCATCCACATCAAGCTCAACGAGATGGTGGCCGCCCTGAAGGGCGCCAGCAACCGGATGATCGACGTGGAATCTCTGTCCGAACACGAACTGCGCATCATCGAGCGCCATTTTGCCGAACTCGCCGCACTGTCGCGGCAGGAGGGTGATATTTCCCGTTCGCACTCCATCGATGAAGCGCGCAGCCGACATGACCAGAAGCTCGAGCAGCAGTAAAATCTGTCCATGGCCGACCAAGCGTCGTTCGACATCACCTCGCCCGTCGATTTTCAGGAAGTGGACAACGCGCTCAACCAGGCGCGCAAGGAAGTCGGGCAGCGCTACGACTTCAAGGGCTGCAAAGCCGACATCGTTCTCAGCCAGAAGGACAAGACGCTGACGCTCGCCGCGGACGACGACTTCAAGATGACGGCGCTGTGGGACATCGTGCAGTCGAAGCTGGTCAAGCGCAACGTGCCGATCAAGAACTTCAAGTTCGGGGACAGCGAGGCCGAGGCGGCCTCGATGGGCACCGTCAAGCGCGTCATCACGATTCAGGAAGGCATTCCGATCGAGGCGGCGAAGGAAATCGTCAAGTTCCTGAAGGACAACAAGATCAAGAAGGTGCAGGGATCGATTCAGGGCGATCAGGTGCGCGTCACCTCACCTTCTCGTGACGACCTCCAGGACGCCATTCGGGTGCTCAAGGCGAAAGACTTCGGCGTCGCGCTCAGTTTTGGCAACTACAGGTA
>CADEEX010000191.1:0-3900 GCA_902826465.1 uncultured Acidobacteriota bacterium | reverse complement strand
CTCATTCAGTTGACTGAGCATGCAGACCGCCGACCGGCTCTGTGACGGTGCGATTCGAGAAGCCAGCGATGAGCGGCCGCGCACGGGCGATCGCCTGTTGCACCTTCGGCAGCGTGAGCGAGGCGCGATGGCTCTGTTCGTCAGTCCACGCTTCGGTGATCCAGAGCGCGTCAGAATCCTGCGTGTCCCTGGCGATGATGTAGTGAAGACACCCGGGCATGCCGCCGGTGCTTTCGAGCAAGATCGCCTGTAGCTCGTCGCGCTTGCCTGCCACCGCGCTCAACTTCGCGATTAATCCGTACATAGGCTTCGCTAAGGCTTAAGTCTTAGGGCTTAGGGCTTAAGGCTTAAGCCCTGAGCCCTGAGCCTTTTACGCGTCCATCCCCGCCCACAGGTTCATCGTGCTCAACTCCTCGCGACCGCACGCCTTCAGGTAGAGGAACAGCTGCGTGCGATACGCGGCGCAGCCACAGAGAATCATCGTCACGATCTGAGCGCCTCGTGACGAGACGTTTCCGAAGAGATCGATCGGGGCGCGCAGGTCGTCGTCGGTGATATGGCGCAACTGGGTGTCATAGCCGTCGTGCTGGGCGGCGATCGCCGCCACCACCTGATCGAAGTCGAGCGTGGCCACTCGCTGTTCGGCCGCCGTCCACTGCGCCGGATCGAACACGCCCGACGTGATGACCGGAATCATTTCGGGTCCCATCATCGCCATGTAGCGAAGCAGCTCGATGGTGCTGCGCTGCTTCGGTGTCGGACGGTAATCGAGCTTCGTGCGATCAACCTTTCCTGCCAGATGCAGCAGGATGCGCACTTCGTTCTGCAGAGCCGTGATCAGTTCGGCTTTCGTCAATACCATCGTTGAACCCCTGAGCCCTGAGCCCTGTTACTGCCTGACGTATCGCTTGAGTGCGCGCGGACCGACTTCTGCGCCATACACCACACCGTTCGCGTCCACGGCGACACCCTCGGCGGCGCTGGTTCCACCGGCACCGGTCGACGGATCGGGTATGTAGCCGGTCGCCGTCAGCGTCTTCGCGCTGCCGAAGCGGATGCCGCGCTTCACGCCGGGATTGTAGCCATAGGCATTCGCGTCACGCGACTGCGACTCGGAGTCGGCCACGAAGAGGTTGTCGTTCTTGTCGATGTAGACACCGCTCGGACGACCGAAGGCTTTGGTTTCGGCGAGGAACTTGCCCTCCTGGTCGAACACCTGCACGCGGTTGTTGGTGCGATCGGCCACGAACAGACGGCCGGTCGAATCCATCGCCAGCGCGTGTGGCTGATTGAACTCGCCCTGCGCGGCGCCGAGCTTGCCCCAGCTCTTGAGGAACTTGCCCGTCTTGTCGAACTTCAGCATGCGCGAGTTGCCGCCGCCATGCCCCTCGCCAACGAAGATGTCGCCGCTTGGCGCCACCAGCACGTCGTTCGGCTGGAAGAAGTAGTCAGGCGCCGCGGCGCCGCCGGGCTTGCCGAGCGTGAGCAGCACCTGTCCGTCGGGGCTGAACTTGATCACCTGATGCCCCCGGCTGCCGAAGGGGAGCGGCCCCATCGCCAGCGGCGCGGGTGTCGCGGACGGCGCCGGCGCCGGTGCGGCGCCACGAGCTGGCCGCGGCGCGTTGTCCTGACCGTCCACGATCCAGACGTTGCCCTCGCGATCGACGGTGATGCCGTGCGGGAAGATCACCTGACCCGCGCCGAAGCTCTTGACCAGTTTGCCGTTGGCGTCGAACTTCAGGACCGGATCGAGGCCGGAGGTCAGGCAGGTGTTACCGCCGCAGCGCTCGCCCACCCACACACTGACGCCGTCCTTGTCGATGTCCACAGAGCTGGTCGAACCCCACGTCCGGCCGGCCGGCAGCGGTGCCCAATTCTCGATAGTCCGGTATGAGTTCGGCAGATCGTTGCTGGCATTCGGTGTCTGCGCAACCGGCTGTGAGGTAAGAAGTGCCACGCTCGCGGCCGCCGCCGCGGCGCCAGTCCATAAACGTGTGAAATATGACGACATCGTGCGATCCCCCTTCGGCCGGACGAATAGTCGTACGGCGACCGCGCATTATAGACTCGTCTCACATGCCCTTTCGTCGCCTCGTCTCGTTGCTGACCCTTCTCGCGTTGTTCCTGAGTGCTCGCACGGCAACCGCCGACACCATCGCAATAACCGCCGAACAGGCGCTCGTCTTCAACCGTTCACGCGCTGAAGGGGTGGTCATCACCCAGACGCGCCGTGGCGAAAAGTTCGACCTGATCTCGCAGAATGACGAGTGGTTCGAAGTGGTGTTGCCACCAGGCCGTGCCAATGAGCGCATCGGCTTCATTCGCAAGACCGAGGCGGCCATCGACTCTGTGGGCCCGATGTCACAGGCGGCACGTGAGGCAGCCACGGCAGCGGCGGGAACCGGTTTCAGAGTGAAACTCGGATTTCTGAACGTCGACGTCACTTACCGGCTGGGTCGCACCGATCTGATTCGCGAAGCCACCTCAGACGTGGGGACCGGCACCGGCAACTACGGGAACAGTTCAGGCCAACAGTTCGATGTCCTGGGCAGCGCGGCGATCTGGGGGCGTTGGGGCATCGGCGGAGGAGTGTCGTACTACACACGTCCCGAAGCGACGCTGCGGCCACCGGCCGCGTCCGGCCAGCCGTCGCTCCCGTTTGCGGCGTCAGCGGCGCGAGAACTGGCGCTCCACGTTCCGATCGTCTGGATGCCAGTCGCCGGGCAGCGCGTGAAGTTGCTGATCTTCGGCGGGCCAACGGTCGTCAGCCTCACCCAGGATGTCGTCGAACGCCTGAATTTCGGGCCCGCCAGCGCGACGCCGTTCGGCATTCAACGCCTCACCGGCACCGCACTCGGCTACCACGTCGGTGGTGACGTCGCCTACTTCTTCAGCAACAAGATCGGCCTCGGCGGCGGCGTCCGCTACAGCGCCGCGTCGGTGGAATTCACCGAAGAACCCGGGACCGTGTGGAAGGTCGGCGGACCGCAGGTAAGCGCGGGGCTGCGCGTCAGGTTCTAGGGGTGCTTAGGTGCTGAGGTGCCTGAGTGCTTAGGTGCTTGAGGTGCTGAGGTGCGGCACGTGGTTCGGGGCGACGACACCGTGAGAGCGCGCCGCGCCAGGATCCGGAAGGGATGGCGGTGCTGACGGTGGCGAACGGAGATCGGGTCACCCGATAGTCGTCCGCGGCAGCGTCAGTGCCTGAGCAGCGAGCGGCTTCCCGGCGCGCGACCCGGTTCGGCGCCTCGAATCACGTGTCGCGCCCGACACCGCTGAGGTCGTAGCGTGCTGTAGGTCCGCGCCTACAGGTGCTTAGTGCTGAGGTGCCAAGGTGCTGACTACGCAGCCGGCTCGAGTGCCTTCACAAGCACACGGACGGTCCGCTGCTGCATGCCGGGATAGTTCCGCACGCGTTCAATGAAGCCTGCGGTCACTTCGTAGCCGCGGGCGACGATCAATGTGCCCTTCTCGGTGCTCACATCGTCGGCCAGCACCATGCCGACGCTGACCTGATCGAGCGACAACTCCCGTGTGTCGACGCTGCGACGGCTCACGCCGCGTACGGAGGCCAGTGCGTCGAGCACCTCCGGATCGTAGACGCCGAGCGTCGAGCGCATCATGTGCACGGCCAGCGCCGCGTCGATGCCTCGGAGTTCGAGCGAATCGAAGTCGGCGGCCACACGCAGCAGCATCGACCCACGCAGCACCGGATCGACGCTGGTCTGCGTCGTAATCGTCTCGCTGGCGAAGCGGATGCCGCATCCGGTCAGCATCGCCCGCACGTTCTCGAGCCGCGGAATGCCGCCGAGCAGCTTCTCGGTAAGTGCCGGCACGCGCGCCACCATGGTGGCCTCCTCGGTCGACAGCCGCTGTCCGAGGTGTACGCGCTCCAGCGTGTCA
>CADEEX010000190.1 GCA_902826465.1 uncultured Acidobacteriota bacterium | reverse complement strand
TCATCAGATTTCTCTCAGCGCGCGGGACACCGGAATCCGCGCGGCCCGCAACGCCGGCAACAATCCACCGGCCGCGCCCATTACCGCAGAAAACGCCAGACCGGCCAGCAGCAGCGCTGGCTTGATCCGGAACTTGAATGCCACTTCACTGAAGCTCGCCATGTTGGTGGTGCCGGTGGACAGGCCGTGCACCGGCAGCGCCAGCACACAGCCGATGATGCCGCCCACCAGGGCCAGCGCGACAGACTCCACGAGAAACGCGATCACAATGCGCGATCGCGAGAAGCCGAGGGCGCGGAGCGTGCCGACCTCGCGCGTGCGATAGGCCACGGCCGCGTACATGGTGTTCATGGCGCCGAACATGGCACCGATCGAGAGGATCAGCGTGACGAACGTGCCGAACACGCGAATGACCGTGGTCATGGTCTGCGACTGCTCGGCGTAATAATCGCGCTCGCGCCTGACGGTGAGCTGCAGGCGCGGGTCGCTGTCGATGGCCGCCGCCAGCGATTCGAAGGCGCTCGCATCGGTGAGCTTGGCCGTGATCGACTGGTATTCGTTGCGCTGAAAGGCCGGCAGCATCAGGTCGACGTCGCCCCACACTTCCGACTCGAACGCGGCATCGTCGGCTTCAAAGATGCCGACCACATTCCATGTGGAGCTGCCGAACTTGACGGTGCTGCCGAGGCCCAGGCCCGCGAAGCGCCCGACGGCGAGGCGTCCGACGTTGATCTCGCGGGTGCCGGGCGAGAAGCGGCGCCCCTCGACGATGCTGAGATTCTCGCGGACTTCGAACGCGCGCGGCCCAACCGCGCGCAGCGGCACGTTGGCCGGCTGACCGTCGGCAATGCGCGGCAGCGAGATAATGACCACCAGTTCCGGCGATGCGAGCGACAGCCGCGACGCGTCGCGCGCAATCTGCGGGAACGTTTCGATGAGCGCCAGTTGCGGCTTGGCCACCGAGCTGACGTTTTCTGATGTGGCGCCCTTCCGCATCACGATGACGTTGTCGGGCGAGCCGCTCGCCACCAGCGTGGAGCGGAAACCCTGCGCGATCGACAGCGTCATGACGAAGACCGCCACCACCATGGCAATGCCCATCGAGGTCATGATGGCCGTGCCCTTGCGGACGAGCATCGAGCGCAGGTTGTAGTTGGAGATGAGACCCACTAGGCGACCCGCCTGAGCGCATCGACAATCTTCAGCCGCGCCGCGAGGGTTGCCGGCACCAGTCCGGCCACCACGCCAATGCCGGCGCTGATTCCCACGCCGATGAGCGCGTTGGTGGTGCTGACGCCAAAGGCCGGCACGAAGCCGCCGGTGACGCCGAGGCGCTCGCCATTGACGATGAGCATGGCCAGCCCGGCGCCGATGAGGCCGCCGAGCACCGAGATCAGCAGCCCCTCGCCGGCAATGAAGAAGAAGATCACCTGCGACGGGAAGCCGAGCGTGCGCATGACGGCAATCTCGGTGGTCCGCTCGCGCACGGACATGGCCATGGTGTTGGCCGCAACGAACAGCGTGGTGACGACCACGGCAAAGGCAATGCTGCCGAGCAGCAGGTTCAGGTTGCCGAACATCGAGGCGAACGACGCCATGAACTGCTGTTCGGTGTTGGTCTTGGTCTCGTACGGGGTGTTCGTGAACTTCTGATCGATGTCGGCCGCGATCGCCGCCGCACGCTCGGGATCGTTGATCTGGAGCACGAACCAGCCGATCTGCCCCTTCTCGATGGCGCGCTCGTCGGCGTACTTCCAGTGGAACAGCATCGACTGGTTGTCGACCGCCGTCCCGCCCGCCTTGTAGATGCCGCGCACGGTGAAGGTGAAGTCTTGCGAGCCGTAGATCGGAATGCCCACCTGCAGCACGATGCGATCGCCGACCTTGAAGCCGTAGGTCCTGGCCAGGCCGTCACCGACGATGGCCCCTGTGCGGTCGTCCAGGAAGGCCTGCTTCTCGTCTGGCGAGAGCAGCACTTCCGGATACATGCGCAGGTAGCTTTCGGCGTCGACCGCGAACTGCGCGAAGAAGTTCTGCGGATCCTTGTAGATGCCGCCGAACCAGTTGGCCCACGACAGATCCTGCACGCCGTCGACACCGCGAATGACGTTGGTGTGGCTGCTTGGCATCGCGAAGATGAGCGAGGTGGAGCGGATGGTGATGATGCGCGTGGAGGAACTGCCGGCGGCGCCGGCGTTGAAGCCATCGAGCACGGCGCGGAGCGATGAGAAGAGAAACACCGCCACCGCGACGCTGAGCGCCGTCAGTGCCGTGCGCCGCTTGCTGCGGCGCGCGCTCTTCAGGATCAGCGACAGGAACTTCATGCGGCGACGAACGTCCCTTTTTCGAGGTGCAGCACGCGCGTGGCACGCTCGGCGGCGTGCGGGTCGTGGGTCACCATGATGATCGTCTTCTTGAACTCGGCGTTGAGGCGCTGCAGCAGCGTCAAAATATCCTGGCCCGACTTGGCGTCGAGGTCGCCGGTGGGCTCGTCCGCAAGCAGCAGCGTCGGGTCTGTCACGATGGCGCGGGCAATGGCCACGCGCTGTTCCTGACCGCCCGACAACTGACGCGGGTAGTGTCCCGACCGATCGGTGAGCCCCACGATTTCGAGCGCCGTCATCACGTGTTCGCGCCGCTGCTTCTTGGTGAGGTCGGTGAGCAGCAGCGGGAGCTCGACGTTCTCGAACGCGGTGAGCACCGGAATGAGGTTGTAGAGCTGAAAGATGAAGCCGACGTTCCGGGCCCGCCACCCCGCGAGCTGCCGCTCCGACAGTCCGGCAATCTCCGACCCTGCGATCTTGATCGACCCTCTGGTTGGCTGGTCGATCCCGGCGAGCAGGTTGAGGAGTGTCGACTTGCCGGAACCGGAGGGGCCCATCAAGGCCAGGAACTGCCCCTCTTCCACCATCATCGTGACGCCATCGAGCACCGGCACTTCGATGGTGTCGCGCTTGTAGGTTTTGGTGACGTCGCGCAGTTCTATCAGCATGCTAGGCGCCCTTGATGCGAACGCGCCCCTGCTCGGTGACTCCCGCCGGCGCGCTGAGGATGACGGCTTCGCCGGGTGCGAGACCGCTGGCGATCTCCACCTGATCGAGTCGGGTCGGGCCGACGACGACCGTGCGGCTGGCGGCGACGCCGCCGGTGACCACCCACACGGTGGTTGACCCACCGCGGTCGATCACGGCCCGCTTCGGCACGACCACGGCGGGTGCGGCCATGGACGGCGTCGCCGACGTGGCGGCGCCGGTGGGCCGCGGCGCTGGCGGCTCCTGGAAGGTGACGCTGGCCGTCATTTCCGGCTTGACGTCGGCGGACGCGTCGAGAATCGAGACGCGCACTTCAACAATCGCCTTGGCGCGGTCGGCCGACGGAAAGATCTCGCGCACGCGCCCCTTGAAGTCGAGATTCGGATACGCCTGCAGCTTGACGGCCGCCGGCATTGCGCGCTTCAGCTTCGCCACGCTCGTTTCGCCCACCTCGGTCTGCACTTCGAGTTCGCGCAGATCGGCGATGGTGGCAATGGCGCCGCCTTCGCGCGACGACTGCCCGGCCACGCCGAATGGCGACACCGTTTCACCAACCTCGGCGCGCTTCTTGATGACGACGCCATCGAAGGGGGCGCGGACGTTGGTGTTCTCGATCGCCTCGTCTATCACCCGGATGCGGGCACGCGCCGAGACGATGGCCGCCTCTGCGCTCTTCACCCGGGCCGCCGACACCTGCGAGGTGGCTTCGGCGCCGGTGAGCGCCGCCGCCGTGGTAATGCCGTCCCTGGCGAGCGCGCGCTGGCGTTCGAGTTGCCGCAGGTCTTCGTCGCGGGTGGCCAGATTCTGGGCGAGCTGGGTTTCGGCTTCGGCCACCGCGGCGCGCGACGCGGCAAGCTGCGCGTCGAGGTCGGCGTGCTCAATACGGGCGATCACCTGGCCGCCGCGGACGCGGCTGCCTTCCTCGAATCCGAGAAACTGCAGACGTCCGCCGGTTTTCACCCCGACGTCGCTGCTGCGGCGGGCCACCACGTAGCCGGTGGCCACCAGCACGGGGACCGGCGCCGAGCCGCCATCGGCCGCGACCGCGATCTGCGTGGCGCGTGCGATCTCGACTTCCGGCGCGCGCTGCTCGTCGTAGTAGGTGCGGACGGAGGGATAGGCCGCGGCGGCGATCAGGACCAGGAGGGCAAGGAGGGTCCACGGCAACCAGCGTCGGCGCTTGGGTGCCGTGCGATCGATCTTCAGCCGGGACAGATCTCCAGCCCCACCGGGCCGGTCACTGGAGTAGATGGACACTGACGGTGAGAAAAGCGGCTAGCTTTCTTCTTCGAATTCTTCTTCTTCGCGCGGGCCGAGGCGGGTTGAGGGCCGCAGCGCCTCGCGGTAGTCGTACAGCGGCAGGTCGCGCACGTGCAGCGACATGGTACAGGCCGGCGACTTCTCGTCGACCACCACTGTGACCGGACTCCCCTCGACACCTTCGCGGAACCCGACGCGGCAGCCGCAGGCCAGTCGTGCGTGTGTGAAGCCCTTCAACATGTCGGTCTCATCATATCACCGGGCCGCGCCGCTGCCCGACTAGAGCAGCGCCTTGATTTCGCGCTCGAACACGTCCTTGCCCGTGAGGCCGGTGTGGGTCGCACAGATCTTCCCGTCGCGCGACACCAGCACACTGACCGGAATGCCGACAATCGGTCCGTAGGCCTCCTGCACATCGTCGTGGCCGAGCCCCAGCAGCACCGGGTAGTTCATCTTCATGTCGGTGATGTAGGGCGTCACCTTCTCGGCCGTGTCATCGACGGTGATGCCAACAATCTGCAGGCCGTCCTTGCCGTACTGGTTCTGGAACTCGATGAAGTGCGGAATCTCGACCTTGCAGGGGCCGCACCAGGTGGCCCAGAAGTCGATGAGCAGCACCTTGCCCTTGAAGGACGACAACGCCACGTCGTTGCCCAGGTGATCCTTCATGGTGAAGTTGTAGTTCGCCGGCTTGGCATCGGCCGGGCAGGTGAGCGACCCGCCGGGCTCGGCCGCGGCGTCGGCGCGCGCGGTGGCCGGCGATTCCACCATGACCACTTCCGGCTTGAACAGCCATGGCATCTGGGTCGAAATCGTGACCGCCGCGAGCGCGGCGACTCCCAGCACGGCGATGGCCCAACGCGTTTTCATCTGCAACTCCTCAACAAGATTCTCACGACGTGCCGCCCGCCGGGGCTGAAGCCCGGCGCCACGGTTGGACAGGCTAGTGAAAAGTCGGCTGCACCTGCGCCGCCAACCGTGCGACCTCGGCCGGCGCCTCGCGCGAGACCAGGACACAGGTACGGTCGCCACTCGACCAGATGGCGCACTCGTGTCCGAGCGTCTCGAACATCTCGCGATCGTAGCTGGCCTTCGGCAGCATGAACAGCGACATCGGCTCTCCGCGGTGCCGGTACATGATGTGCGCAATGCGGCCGCCGCCGTAGAGGCAGGGCCGCGAGCCGATGAGCTCGAGCTCATCGTCGCCGCCCTCGGGTAGATCGACCGTCCATCCAAACGTGGCCATCATGGCCGCTTCGACGGCGTCGGCCGACTGTTCGATGCGCGACGCGTGGATGGCGAAGCAGGTGACGTGATCGGCCGCGAGTTCAGCTGCCATGACGCGCGCCGAGCGCGACGTGGCCTGGTACAGCAGCACGCCGCCGGCGCCGAGGACGATGACGGCCGCCGCGGCCAGCGGCATGACGCGACGCCAACGGCTCTTCAGGGCGTGGCCGGCCGCGGCCATGCCACAGTGGCCGGCGCACTTCACCCGCAACGCCACCGGTGCGCTCTCGCCCTTGAAGAGCGACTGGCGCCCTTTCATCAACGTGCGCACGGTGCGTTCGGCGTCGACGCGCGAGTGACACGGGGCACATACCCGGAGGTGACGCTCGACCCGCTCGCGGTCTTGCGCGGGCAGCTCGCCGTCGATGAACGGCGTCACCAGGAGATCGATGGACTGGCAATCAGACATGGGCCGGCTGCAGATGTTTGAGGCGTTCAAAGAGAAGGCGGCGACCGCGGGAGATGCGCGACATCACGGTGCCGACGGGAATACCGAGCATGGCGGCGATTTCTGCGTAGGAAAACTCTTCCACGTCACGTAACCAGACGACCTGACGGAACGCATCGGGCAGATGATCAACCGCCGACTGCAGTTCCGGGGTGAGCGCTTCGTTGAGCAGCAGCGTTTCCGGCGTCGGCACCGGCCCGCCATTCGAGAAGGAGGGCTGCTCGGCGGCCTGTTCGACCGTTTCGCTGTCCACCGTGACCGTATCGCGCGCGCGGTCGCGAATCCGGTTGCGGGCGGTGTTGTGGAGGATGGTGAAGAGCCAGGCGCGCAGGTTCGTGCCCGGTTCGAAGGAATCGGCGGCGCGAAACGCCTTCAGATATGTGTCCTGCACCAGATCTTCCGCATCGGCGGGGACGCGCGTCAGGCGCAGCGCCGTGCGATAGAGACTGTCGACCGACGACAGCGCCTCCGCCTCGAATGCTGCTTTTCCGCCTGATTGTCCGTGTGGCGACGCCAGCCGTGCCCCCATGCGCTTGGTGGTCCGCGCGCCTCAGAAGAGAACCCTGGCGCGCCGGCCTTTATTCCTCAATTGTATGCCCCGGTCGGCGGGCGCTGTCGCCTGAAGGCGTCAGCGTCGGCCCCAGCTGGGGCGGCCAGAGGACAACCAGCGCGTCGCGGGCGACGATTTCGCCCGATCGCGACGCCTGATCGGCGGATCACGGTTTGCAGGTCCGCGAAACGACACAGTAAGATGCCCGCAGGTCTCGCTTGCTCAGCCCGCCCTTTCGAGGTGCTCTTTATGCGTAAGTGCGTTTCCCCACGCCGTCGGTTCCGGGGCTCGCTGGCGGCTCTCTCGATACTCGTGGCGCTCGGTCTTGCGGGTAGCGCCAGACTGGCATCGGCGCAAACGGCCTTCGCCCCGTACTACGGCAAGAACAACATTCACTACGACAACTTCGAGTGGCACATCTACGTCACGGACCACTTCGAAATTTACTACTACCCTGAAATCGAACGACACCTGGCGCGCGTGGCCGGCTACGCCGAAAGCGCCTACCAGAAGGTCAGCTCCGATCTGAAACACGATCTGTCGGTGAAGGTGCCGCTGATCCTGTTCAAGACGCACAGCGAATTCGAACAGCAGAACGTGGCGCCGGGAGCGGCCCAGGAAGGGGTGGCGGCGTTTGCCGAACCGTTCCGGCAGCGCATGGTGCTGCCGATCGACGACGCGCCAGACAACCTGTATGGGCTCATCGTCCACGAGCTCACCCACCAGTTCCAGTACGACATCATCCCGATGGGCCTGATCCGGCAGAACGTGCCGCTCTGGGTGAATGAGGGTGGCGCCGAGTGGGAACGGGCGCAGTGGGATCCGATGGACCTCATGATGGTGCGCGACGCGGCGGTGGCCGACTTCGTGCCGAAGATGAGCCAGACGATGGGCTATGGCAACGGCGGCGGCAGCGCGCGCCTGGTGCCGTACAACCTCGGACACGCCCTCTACGAGTTCATCGAGGCGCGGTTCGGCGTTGAAGGGGTGCGGCAGTTCCTGTTCGCGCTCAGAAAGAGCGTGATCGGCGGCGGGTCGGATGCCTACGAAGAAGCGCTGCACATGAAGCCGGACGAGTTCGATCAGGCGTTCGAGCGCTACATCAAGGATCGCTTCAAGCCGTTCAGAGACAAGGAGCGTCCGGCCGACTACGGCCGCGACCTGGCGCCGAACGCCGAGAAGACTCAATACACGCAGGCGCTGTCGATTGCCCCCTCACCCTCGGGCGATCTCATTGCGGTCGTCACGGTCAACCGCAAAGACGGCGAAGTGGACATCGTGCTGGTGTCGTCGCGCGACGGCTCGATCATCAAGAACCTGACGAGCGGCTTCGACAAGAGCTACG
>CADEEX010000189.1 GCA_902826465.1 uncultured Acidobacteriota bacterium | reverse complement strand
AATCCGCCATCCCAGGTCCGCAAACTTGGTGATCTTCTCTGGCTTGTACCAGCCCAGGACCGTCGCCAGCGCCTCGACATATCCGGCATAGGCGCGTCCCTCCAGATTCTGTGGTCGCGCCTGGCGCCCTGGCTTCGTCGGTTGTGTTGGGAGCCAGCCGGTGAACTCTGCCTTGGCGTGCGCCGCGTGTCTGAAGATGTCCGGGGTGAGATTCATTGATGTGGATGGGCCCGGCGCAATGATAACTGCGCTCCGCTACAATCGACGGCGATGAAAGCGCTCGTCTTCATGCTCGTCGGCGCGATGCTCGGGATCGTTGCCGCCTCGTTCCTGGTGCCGCCGATGCTGTCGTGGTACACGTCGCCCGGTGGACTGCCCCAGGGCGCGCAGATCCAGGCGGTGGTACAGATTCCAGAGGTCGTGCGCTACGTCACCTCCCGGCTGCTGACCGGGCAGGCGATCGGTGCCGGTATTGGCGCCGTGCTCGGGCTGATGGCGGCCTATATGAGCCGCACAAAGACTGTCGTCCCCGTGCAGCCCACTCTGTAGACGTGTCTCTGTGCCTCCGTGCCTCCGTGGCGCGTGATCTAGTAGCTAGCCTGTAGGAGAAACAATGACGCGTCAACTACTCGCGGTGGCCAGCCTGGCGGCGCTCCTGAGCGCGCCTCTCGCAGCGCAGACACCCGCCTCGGTGGCCCAGAACGGCACCAACAACGCCGACTGGGTGAAACCGTTCACGCCGTTCCAGATCGTCGGCAATCTGTATTGGGTCGGCGGCTACGACCTGGCGGTGTATCTCGTCACCACGCCGCAGGGGCACATCCTGATCAACACCGGCGTGGGCGACACCGCGAAGCAGATCGCGGCCAGCATGACGCAGCTCGGGTTCAAGATCGCCGACGTGAAGATTCTGACCGCCACGCACGCGCATCTCGATCATGTGGCGGGCCTTGCGGAACTGAAGCGGATGTCGGGCGCGCAGGTCGTGATCAACGAGCGCGACAAGGCACTGCTCGAGAGCGGCGGGGCGACCGACTTCGCCTTCGGCAAGAACCCAGGCATGCGCTTCGAACCGGTCACGGTCGATCGCACCTTCAAGGCCGGAGAGGCCATCACGCTCGGCGGCGTGACGCTGACGACGCACTCGGCTGCGGGCCACACCAAGGGCGCGACCAGCTTCACGTTGAACGTGCAGGATTCCGGCAAGACCTACCGGGTGGTGATTGCCAACATGGGCTCGATCAATCCGGGCGTGAAGATGACCGGCATGCCGGGTTACGACAACATCGCCACCGACTACGCGCAGACCTTCCTGTCGCAGAAAGACATGAAGATTGATATCTGGCTCGCGTCGCACGCCAGCCAGTTCAAGCTGCACGAGAAGTACACGCCAGGCGCCCCACACAATCCCGATCGCTTCGTCGATCCGACGGGTTTCCGTCAGGCGGTGCTCAGGCTCGAGAAGGCGTATCTCGACCAGGTGGCGAAAGACAAGCGCGAGGCCGAAGAGGCCGCGCGCAAGAAGTAGCTCTTTAGTCAGTCGCGACGCGACACATGGTTCGCAGCGCCGAACCGACTCGCGCGCCGGGAACTCGCCTGGCGCTCATGGACTGACGGTCCCACGGACGACTAAGGGGCTGATCGATGGCCAGTCGCCCTCGTCAACACCGCTATGGGCCCCTCCGACGCCACGGATCGCGTTCGCGGAAGTCGCCGTGTGGAATCGCGCCAATCGATTTCCGGATCATTTGAGTCGGCGCGCTCACACGGTGTCGTCGCCACGAACCATGCATCGCGTCGCGGACCAGCGGATCCGCGCACCCGTGCACCCGTGCACCAGCGTACCTTTGGCACGTAAAAATGAGTGTGGCGGAAACCTGACTCGACCTGTAGAGTGACTCCCAAAACAGGAGTCGCCCGCATGTCGGTCGTTCGCGCGAGAGTACTTCCAGCGGTCGTCGTTGCCCTTGCCGCGGCGTTCGCAGCCACGTTGTCCGGTCAGTCGAGCCCACCTGCCGCCACTGCGGCACCCGCCACCGACTGGCGGTTCTTCGGCAGCGACGCCGGCGCCACCCGCTATTCGCCTGCGGGCCAGATCAATGCCGGCAATGTCCGCGACCTTCGCGTGGCGTGGCGCTGGTCGGCGCGGAACTTCGGACCCCGGCCGCCGACGTCGATGCAGGTCAGTCCGCTGATTGTTGGCGGCGTGATGTACACCGTCGCCGGTGTGCAACGCGACGTCGTCGCGCTCGACGCGGCCACCGGCCAGTTGCTCTGGCACTGGCGCCCCACCGGCGATCTCCTGAAGTGGTTCGACATCATCGAACCGCTTGCGCGAAGTTCAGGCCGCGGTGTCACGTACTGGACAGACGGCAGCGGCGACGAGCGCATCTTCGTCGTGATGAACAACTTCATGCTCGTGGCGCTCGACGCGAAGACCGGCCGGCAGGTCGCCAGCTTCGGCAAGAACGGCGTCGTCGACATGGGCGACAACCTGCGCTGGAACGAGCGGCCTGGATTGTCGCGTGACGGCCGCGTCTCGAACACGTCGCCACCGGCGATTGTCGGCAACGTCCTCGTCGCCTCGATCTCGATGCACACGGGCTCAACGCCCAATCTTCCCGGCGCGTCGATCAACGAGCAGTGGCCGATGAACATTCCCGGCGACGTCGTTGCTTACGACACGCGGACCGGAAAGATGTTGTGGCGATTCAACACGATTCCGCGTGCGGGAGAAGTCGGCACGGAGTCGTGGGTGACCGCGGATCGCAAGGTGTGGGACGTGCCCGGCGGCCTGAATGCCTGGGCGAACGATCATCCAGAGATGCGCGAGGCGTCGAACGGCTATTCCGGCAACGCCGGCTTCTGGGCGCCGGCCACGGCTGATCCGGAATTGGGCATGTTCTACATTCCGACCGAGTCGCCGACGAGCGATTTCTATGGCGGTTATCGCCCTGGCAATAACCTCTTCGCCAATTCGATTGTGGCGCTCAACGCGCAGACCGGCCGGCGCGTCTGGCACTTCCAGATGACGCATCACGATATCTGGGACTACGACCCGCCGACGGCACCGATTCTCGCCGACATCACGGTGGGCGGCCGTCCGGTAAAGGCGGTCGTGCAACTCACCAAGCAGGGATTCGCGTTTGTCCTGGATCGCACCAACGGCAGGCCGGTGTGGCCGATCGAGGAACGACCGGTGCCGAAGTCTGATGTGCCCGGTGAATGGACCTCACCGACGCAGCCGTTTCCGACCAAGCCTGCGGCGATCGAGGTGCAGGGCATCACCGAAAACGATCTCGTCGACTTCACGCCCGAGATCAAGACCGAGGCGCTTCGTGTGGCCCGTCAGTTCAAGCTCGGTGGGCTGTACGCACCATCGACGGTGGCGAATGCTGACGGCACGATGGGCACGTTGTCGGCGCCTTCCGCCGGCGGCGGTGTGAACTGGCCAGGCGGCGCCATCGATCCGGTCGACGATGTGCTGTATGTCGCGAGCCAGACCAGTATCCTTCGCGCGCAGCTGATGGCGGGGACGGCCGGGAAGGGCGTGCTCTATCACAACACGCGCGGGCAGGCCGTCACGCCGACCACCGTGTTCGGCCTTCCGCTCCTCAAGCCGCCCTATGGGCGGGTCACGGCCGTCGATCTGAAGACCGGTGATCGCTTGTGGATGGTGGCGCACGGCAACACGCCGGACACGATCAAGCGAAACCCGAAACTGCAGGGTGTGGACATTCCGAACACCGGAGCCCAGACGATGGGGACCGGCCTGCTGGTGACGAGCACGCTGCTCTTCGGCGGCGAGGGTGGCCAAACGCCGGTGCTGCGGGCCTGGAACAAGAAGACCGGCGCCGTCGTCGCGGAGATCGCGTTGCCGGGCCCGACGACCGGATTTCCGGTCACGTATGTGAAGGGTGGGCGTCAGTACATCGCGGTGCCGGCACGGGTGGGGGATGCCGTGGAGATTGTGGCGTTGTCGCTCGAGGCGCCGGCGTCAGCACCGGGTCGCGGACGGCAGTAGGTCGTTAAGCCGACGAGGCATTCGGTGCTACAGCCATTTGGCCTTTCGGAAACGATGGATCAGGTAACCATCGATCGCCGCCATCGCCAACAGCGTGATCGGATATCCAAAGGGCGAGCGTAACTCCGGCATGTGGTCGAAGTTCATCCCGTAGATGCCGGCAATCATGGTCGGCACGGCCACAAGGGCGGCGTAGCTGGCCAGCCGCTTGGTGACCTCGTTTTCCTGCAGGGTAATCAGCGACAGGTTCACCGAGATGGCGGTCGTCACGGTGTCCCGCAGGCTGTCGATGGAATGCTCCAGCCGAAGCAAGTGGTCGTGGATGTCGCGAAAGTAGTCGTGCAGCCCAGCGTAGGCCGATGGCACACGGCCACCGTGCAGTTTCGCGGTCACTTCCAATAGTGGCGCGGCGGCGTGATCGAGTGTGGCGAGTTTTCGCTTCGCCTCATACAGCGCCACGACCTGCGCGCGAGTGGTCTCGCCGTTGAAGATTTTGTCTTCGACCTGTTCGATCTCCTCGGTGAGCGCGTCGACGATCGGGAAGTAGCGGTCAACGACCGTGTCCATAATCGCGTAGAGGACGTACGGCGGCCCGAACTGCAGGAGCTCAGGTTCCTGCTCGGTGCGCCGACGAATCTCGGCGAAGCCCTGGCGCGTGCCGCGGCGGACCGAGACGATATAGTGCGGCCCGACGAAGATTGCGACTTCCCCTTCGTTCGGTTCCGAGCCCACCATTTCCACGGTTCGCAGCACGACAAAGACCGACGAGCCGTACTCTTCGAGTTTTGGGCGCTGGTGACCGTGCTGCGCGTCTTCAACCGCCAGCTCGTGGAGATCGAGCTCGCCCTGGATCTGCTCGAGTTCCCCAGGCTCCGGGTCGACCACCGCCACCCAGACGAAGCAACCGGCCTTGTTCCGGTAGGTGTGAATGTCGCTGATCGCAACGTCCGCCAGCTTCTGACCTTGCTGGTATACCGAGCAGTTGACGAGCATACGACCGAGTGTACGACGGCGCCGCTATGCCGCGCGGCTGCGTATCTTTCCGATCAGGGCACGCCGTGTGTCAGCGTCGAACCTGTTCGCGAGCATCGGCTCCATCGTCAGAAGCCATCCAGCATTTCCTGCGGCTGTTCCCGCAAACGCCACTTCGAAATCCGCCAGGGCCGACTGGCAGGTCGTGCCTCCGCTCTCGCGGCAGAGATAGATGGCTCGGGCCAGCGCGCCTTCGACGCCTGGCTGCGCCATGGGCGGAGGGGGTTCTCCCATTGCCGCCCGCGCCAGCAGGTGCGTCGGCACTCGCCGCACGCACTCGAGAAACGCCTTGTTCGCTCCTGCACTGTTGCCGGCGTGATGACGTGCCGCACCGATCGCGTACCAGGTATTCGCGGCCACCTCCTTCGAGTAGAGATGTCCGCAATACTCCTCATCGAGTTCACGCTGAAAGGCGTCCAGCGCTTCCGAGCGCGCATCGCGTGCGAGCAGGAGTAACCCAAGCAGCCAGTGCACAGCGACACGCCCGAACGGCGACGCCCGGCCTTCGTCTTCTCGTGCATCGAGGGCCAGCCGAAGTTCATCTTCGGCCGGCGTCAGCAGTCCACGAGCGACGAGCACGGACGCCGCCAGCCAATGCGCCATCGGTAGCCCCGGCAGCAGCTGCAGGGTGAGTCGCGCCTCACGCAGCCGCTCTTCGCCCCAGCTCGCGGCTGAGAGTCTGAGGTGATGCCGCCAGTTGTCTGGCTCGAGAACGATGCTCTGTCTGGCCGCCGCCAGGGCATCGTCTCTACGGCCCACTCGTTCGAGGACGAAACCGAGTGTCGCCCAGGCTTCGCCGTACTGCGGATTCAGTTGTCGCGCTTCGAGCGCGTGCTGGAGCGCCTTCTTGATCGCTTCGACATCCGGCTCCGCGTCGGTGCGCGTCATCTCGAACTGCAGCGCGCAGGCGTTGGCCAGCCCCACGTGCGCGGTGGCCTGTAGCGGCATCTGCTCCACCACACGCTCGAACACGCTGCGGGCCTGAACGATGGCGCAGGAGTCGAGGGTGTGGAGGGCTGCCCGACCTTCTATCCAGGCGCGGTGCGCGAGCATGATGGCGTCGAGTGATTCTTCCGAGGGACGCCGCTTGATACGCGTCACTTCGGCGATGAATCGATAGCCGCGGCGTGGGTGTGTTTGCAGACACGACTCACCTGACGGAAGTATCAAGGTGTGACGCAGCATGAACAGTGCCTGCTCCACGCTGTGATCACCGACCACCTGGTCTTTCCAGCCGGCATCGGTGAGCGCGCGCTTGGTGTGCGTCTGCCCGGGCTGGGTGACGAGTAGCAGCAGGACATCGAAGTACCTGGTCGGCACCGGGACGATCTCGCCGTCGCGGGTGAGCTGTCGTGCTCTCGGATCGAGCAGAAACGGACCGAAGGCGTAGAGATCGTCGTCTGTCAGCGGCGGCAACGTGGTGTGGAGCGATGGTAAGACAGAGAAAGTGGCCGACAGCCTGTCCCGCGAAATAAGTTGTGAAAGGCGTTGCGCCGGCAGCGTGCTCGTTTGCGGCGACAGGTGACTCAGATCGGCCGACAGGTGTCTCAGATCGGTCGATCGATCGAGTGTGTAACTGCCGTTTAATCAGATAGTTACGACGATCACAAAATCGATCGTCCGCGCAGAGCCACCTGTCGGCCAAAACGAGCCGCCTGTCGAGCCAAACGAGCAAGCTCTCCACCGAAACGAGCAAGCTGCCGCGCAGAACGAGCGACCTGTCGCGCCAACCGCGCAGCCTATCGTGCGGAACGAGCGGCCTTCCGCGTCAAACGCGCAACCTCTCACGCCAAACGAGCAACCTGCCGCGTGAAACGAGCGGGCGGGCGTGCCAACCGCGCAGGCTGTTGAGTGAAACGCGCCACCTGTCGCGTCAGCCGAGCCACCTGTCGCGTGAAACGCACGGACTGTCGCTTCGATCGCGCAGCCTCTCACTTTTGAAGAATTTTGAACGTTCCTTTGAGGACTTCGCCTGGCCTGACGCGCGACTATCCCTCTCGCAGGCCGCAATGTCGCGGTGCTGCAAACAAGGAGGTCAAATTGACCAAGAAGCAGAGAGTGCAAGTCGCAATGTTGGGTCAGTCAGGTGCCTTTGGAGTGGCATACGCCGACAAGTTTCCCCAGGGGTCGGCGGGTCAGAGAGCCTTCGCGGTGATTGCCGCCGCGTTGGCGGAGGTGGCGGCGGCAAACAAGTCCCGCTCGCAGATGCGCGAGCGGGGCACAAGGGGCAGGGGGGCTGCCCGGAGGGCGATGCTCAGCGGGATCGGGGCCGTGGTCCGAACCGCAAAAGCGATAGCGGACGAAACGCCGGGGGCCGACAGTCGGTTCCAGCCGCCGGCACAGCGGTCCGACGTTGTGGTGCTCGCGACCGCGCGAGCGTTCCTCGACGACCTTCCGGCGGTGAAGGATGTGTTCGTGGAGCACGGGCTCCCCGACACATGCGTGGACGATCTGCGACGAACGACCGAGGCGTTCGCGCAGGCCATCAGCGGGTTTTCGGCAGGCAAGAGCAGTTTGCTCGATGCCCAGGCCGATCTGGTGGCGGCGGTGAAGCGGGGCATGAAAGCCGTGCGCCTGCTCGACGTCATTGTTCCGAACGTCTTCGGCGCCGGTTCGCCGGTGGCGGAGAAGTGGAAGCGAGAGCGCTACGTCGAATCTGTCGGCGGCTCAGCGTCCACGACCGAGGCCGGAGCGGAGGTGACGCCGGGTATACCGGCCGCGCCTCAAACTGAAGATCCTCTGCGGAGGGCGTCGTGAGTGTCTGCCAGCGTCGGCGTCGTGTCCGGCTTCAGAGTGGTCGGCGGTGTAGTGTCCGGCTTCAGCCGGACGTCTTCCAGTGAGTCAGTAAGTTGGTAGGGGAGCCAGGTCCGCGGCCTGGCTCTCTTCCGGCGATCCGCCAGGTA
>CADEEX010000188.1 GCA_902826465.1 uncultured Acidobacteriota bacterium | reverse complement strand
GTCAGCGTCAAGCGTCCCGTCTTCGCCATCATGATGACGGCGGCGCTCATCGTACTGGGCAGCGTGTCGTATCTCAGCCTCGGCCTCGACCTGATGCCGAAGACCGACGTGCCGGTTGTCAACGTCAACGTGCAATTGCCGGGCGCGAGCGCCGAAGAGGTCGAAACACAGGTTACCAAGCGCATCGAGGAGGCGGTCAACACCATCAGTGGCATCGACGAATTGCGCGCCACGTCCGACCAGGGCAGCGCTCGCGTCAGCATCACGTTCTTCCTCGAGCGCGACATCGAGTCGGCGACACAGGATGTGCGCGACAAGATCGCCACGATCGTCGGGCAGTTCCCGCGCGATACGAGGCCCGCGCAGATCCAGAAGATCGATCCCGATGCGGCCCCGATTCTGAACTTCGCCATGTTTGGTCCGCGTGCGCCGAAGGAGCTGGCCGAGATCGCGGAAAAGCGCATCAAGCAGGGCCTCGAGACCCTGCCTGGCGTTGGTGCCGTCAACCTGAACGGCCAGCGCAAACGCGAGATTCAGCTGCTGCTGAACGCCGACCGCCTGAATGCCTACGGACTGACCGTGGATCAGGTGCGCGCTGCCGTGCAGCGCCAGAACGTCGAGGTGCCCGGCGGCAGCTTCATCAGCGGCCCCGCCGAAGTCGCGCTGCGCACGATGGGGCGCATCCACAGCGTCGACGATTTCAATCGCATCGTGCTCACCTACAAGGACGGTGCGGCCGTGACGTTCGCGGACATCGGCCGCGTCCAGGACGCCGTCGAGGAGGTACGCAATGCCACCCGAATCGGTGTCGATGGCACCGCCACGTCGGCCGTGCTGATTTCTGTTGTCAAGCAGTCGGGCAGCAACACCGTCGAGGTCGTCGATCGCGCCATGGCACGGCTGGCGCAGATTCAGGCGGCACTGCCCCCCGACCTGACGATCCTGGTCGGTAGCGACCAGTCGATGTACATCCGCAAGTCGTTCGAGGAGATCCGCATGCATCTCCTCCTCGGCAGCCTGCTCGCCTGCGGTGTGGTCTATCTGTTCATTCGCAACGTCAAGGTCACGCTGATCGCCGCGCTCGCCGTCCCGGCCTCGATCATCGGGACCTTCACCTTCATGAAGATGTTCGGCTTCACGCTGAACAACATGACGATGCTGGCGTTATCCCTCGCCACCGGCATCGTCATCGACGATGCGATCGTGGTGCTCGAGAATATCTTCAGATTCGTCGAAGAGAAGGGGCTCGAGCCGAAGGAGGCCGCCGCCGCCGGCACCGAGGAGATCGGGCTGGCCGTCATTGCGACGACGCTGTCGCTGGTCGTGATCTTCGTGCCCGTCGCCTTCATGACCGGCCAGATCGGCCGCTACTTCTTCAGCTTTGGCATCACGTCAGCGGCGGCCATTCTGCTGTCGATGTTCGTGTCGTTCACACTGACGCCCGCGCTCGCGGCGTGGTGGCTGCGCAAGGAAGACGTTGTCGGTCAGCACGCCACGCCTGGCCACTCGACGACGAAGTCGAAGGGGGTCTACGCGTGGGTCGATCGCACCTACGGCACCATGCTCGAATGGGCGCTGCGGCATCGTCCGGCGATGCTGGTGATTGCCGGCGTCGTGACGGTGTCGGCCGTGTTCCTCTATCCCTACGTTGGCCGGGAACTGGTGCCCGACGATGACCAGGGCGAGTTCAACATCAACGTCCGCCTGCCCCGCGGCACCAGCTACCAGCGCACCGAGCAGTTCATCCAGCCGATTGAGAAGGACATCCTCGCGTTGCCGGCGTTGCGCCGCGTCCGCATCCAGGTGAATCCAGGGAGCGGCAGCTTCGGGATCAACATGGTCGACCTGGAAGAGCGCGACATCACGCAGCAGGAGCTGATGCTCCGGGCCAGGGCGGTGCTGCGAAAGTATCAGGGCGCGCGCATCAGCGTCTCTGGCGGCACTGACATTTCCGGCGCCGCGAGCGGTGGACGTGGCGGCGGAGGAGGGGGTGGCGGAGGAGGGGGTGGAGGCGGCAACCGGCTCAACATTCTGATCCAGGGCGCCGATGTGGAAGAGCTCCAGCGCTACACCGTCGAACTGATGGACAAGCTGCGGAGCATCAGGGGCGTCGCCGACGTCGATTCCAACTTCGAGCCGACACAGCCTGAACTGCGGATCACGGTCGACCGGGCGCGGGCAGCGGACCTTGGCGTCAACATCGACACGCTGGCCAACGGCCTGCGCACCCTGGTGGGTGGCGAGGAGGTCTCGGAGTTCAAAGATGGTGACGATCAGTTCGTCGTCCGCCTGCGTCTCGACGAGCCGTACCGCAACAATCCGCTTGGGATGGGCGACCTCCTGATTCCTGCGCTGCCCGGTCGCACGGTGCGTGTCAGCGACGTGGCGGTGCTCAGCAACGACAGCGGCCCGGCGTCAATCGAGCGCTACAACAGGCAACGGCAGATCTCGGTCAACGCCAACATTCAGGGCGCGCCGTTCAGCGACGTCCTCGCGCAGGCGCGGGAGAAGGTCGACGAACTGCACCTGAAGCCTGGCTACAACGCGATCTTCGGCGGCAGCGCCCGGGCGCTGGCTGAGGCGTCCGACAACTTCACGCTGGCAATGATCCTGGCGGTAGTCTTCATCTACATGGTGCTGGCGTCGCAGTTCAACAGCTTTGTGCACCCGTTGACGATCATGACCGCGTTGCCGCTCAGCCTTCCGGCCGGGCTCCTGGCGTTGATGGCGTTCGGGATGACGCTCAACGTCTACAGCGCCATCGGGCTGATGATGCTGTTCGGCATCGTCAAGAAGAACTCGATTCTGCAGGTCGACTACACCAACACCCTCAGGAGCCAGGGGCTCAACCGGCACGATGCGATCATTGCGGCCAACCACGTCCGGCTACGCCCGATCCTGATGACCACGATCGCCATCGTTGCCGGCATGATTCCGATCGCCCTGGGCCGAGGCGCCGGGTCAGGGTCGCGCGCCTCTATGGCGGTCACCATCATCGGCGGGCAGATTTTATGTCTGCTGCTGTCGCTCCTCGTCACGCCGGTCGTGTACTCCTATTTTGACGACCTGCGGCAGTGGAGCCCCTCGATGTTCCGCCGGGCAACGCCAAAGAAGGCGGCCGAGGCGTAAAAACCGGCCTCGTCCGTCAACCCTTTGGGCCGTGTCCGCATCCAACTGGCTGTAACGTGGCCACTGTCGTTGTGATGCTCGACGCCAACCGGTTCGGAGCAGCCCGGGTAGAGTCCGATGTGGCCCTGGCCGCGGCCGGGGACGCGTCCGCCTTCGAGCGTCTCTACCGCGTCCACGTCGCGCGGATTCACAGCCTGGCCCGCCGGATGCTGGGGCCACGCGAGGCCGACGAGGTGACCCAGGACGTGTTCGTCAGGACATGGCAGAAGCTCGGGACGTTCCGCGGTGACGCGGCGTTCAGCACCTGGCTGCACCGCCTGGCCGTGAACGTGATGATCGAGCGCCGACGAAGCTGGGCGATACTGCGGGAGCGCATGACCGACGACCCGACCGCGCTCGACTTCGTGACAGTGCCGGCCGGACGCCCTGACCTGTCTGTCGATTTCGAGGCGGCCATCGACGAACTGCCGGCGGGGGCGCGTCAGATCTTCGTCCTGCACGACGTTGAAGGCTACAAGCACCGGGAGATCGCCGAACTGCTCGACATCACCAGCGGCACCTCGAAGCGTCAGCTCCACAGGGCACGGCAGCTGATGCGACGTCACCTGACGGCGGCATCATGACCACGCACGAACAGGTCGCAGCACAGCTGTCGGATTATCTGGATGCCGAGTTGACCGACGCCGAGCAGCGAGCGGTCGCGGTCCACGTGGCCGAGTGCCTGGAGTGCCGTACGGCGCTCCAGGAACTGGAAGCTGTGGTCACCGCTGCCCGTCGTCTGCCGGCCAGCGACCCTCCGGCCGACCTGTGGCGCGGCATCGAGGCGCAGATTCAGACCTCTCCTGACGCTCGCCCGCTCTCGGGAGGATGGCGGCGCGTGACGGTGGCATGGCCGCAGCTGGCCGCCGCGGCCATCGTGCTGGCCACCTTCTCGGGGTGGGCGGCCATGCGTCTCTTGTCGCCAGCGCCGACAGGTCCGATGTCGGTATCGGCGACGCCTGACGCTGCGCCACTGGCCGATACTGCGGTGGCCGACGAACGCGCGGTCCGTGCGAGCTTCGACGCGGCCGAATACGACGCGGCCGTCGCCGACCTGAAGACCGCGCTCGAGAAGGGCCGCGGTGCGCTCGACCCCGCCACCGTGCAGCTCATCGAGGACAACCTGGACACCATCAGCCGCGCGGTCGACGAAGCGCGGCAGGCATTGAACGACGATCCCGCGAACGGCTTTCTGAGTGGCTACCTGGTGAATACCCAGCGGCGCCAGCTCGATCTGCTGCGACACACCGCGGCACTCGTCAGCACGGCGAACTGAGAGGCACGACCCATGACTGCGCTATTGCTCCTCGCCATGATGCTCGGCGGCGGCCAGACCGACCAGACGCTGCCCGTGAAGAAGGGCATGCGTCTCGAGGTGCACACCTACACCGGCGATGTCGACATCCGGACCTGGAACCGCGATGAAGTGAAGGTCGAAGCGGAACACAGCGTGCGGGAAAGCGTCGACGTCCGTGCCACCGATTCGGCGCTGGTGGTGCGCGGCCGCTCGCGCAACGGTCCGGCGCGCAGCATCGACTACGAGATCACGATTCCCACCTGGATGGCGGTCAGCGTGGAGGGCCAGGGCGCTGACGTCGTCCTCAACGGCGTTGGCGGGGACGTCTCGGTCGAGACCAATCGCGGCGACATCATCGTCCGCGGCGGCTCTGGATTCGTCTCGGTCAAGTCGGTGCAGGGACAGATCACGATCGAACGAGCACGGGGACGGATCGAGGCGCAAACGGTCAACGAGAGCATTCGCCTCGCCGATGTGACGGGAGACATCACGGTCGGCACCACCAACGGCGGCATTGAATTGGACCGCGTCGACACCATGAACCTCGACGCCTATACGGTGAACGGCGGGATTGCGTTCGACGGGCCGGTGGAAGACAAGGGCGTCTATCGCCTCACCACGCACAACGGCCTGATTTCGCTCGCCATTCCCGAACGGAGCAACGCCACGCTGATGGTGCGGACCTATGGTGGGACATTCCGCTCGTCGTTTCCGGTGAAGATGGACGACACCGGACGGCGCAATCGCTTCACGGCCACGCTGGGCGATGGCAGTGCGCGCGTCGAGCTCGAGTCGTTCAACGGCTCGATCCTGCTGCGCCGGCCGGGCGAACCGAGGCCGCAGAGCGAGCGCGATCGGGAACGCGAGCGCGACAGGTCGCGCATCCGTGGCTCGTCGAATCCAAGCCCGAGTCCCAGCCCGAGCCCGAGCCCGAGTCCAACTCCCAGCCCTCGCCCGGCTCCGCGGCCGAACGTCCCGCCGCCGGCGCCGCCTCAGTTGTAGCGACCTGCGTCGTATCCGCTGTAGCTCCCTGCGTCTGTCCGCCTTCAGGCGGACCCTCAGTCCGGCTGAAGCCGGACACGGCGATCATCGGCGCTGCTCATAACCGGAGACTACGCGTCGAAGGGCGCGCTCAGCGCTCGAGTCGCCGCAACAACTCGGCAACCGTGGCTCCCGTCACCGGGTCCCGCAATTCCGGGGCAATCTCCGCCAGCGGTTCGAGCACAAACGCACGTTCCCGGAACCGCGTATGCGGTACCGCCAGTTCCGGCGTCTCGACCATCGTGTCGCCGTGCAAGATCAGATCAAGGTCGAGCGTCCGTGGCGCATTGGCGAAGGGACGCTCGCGTCCGCGCTCTGCTTCAATCGCCTGCAGGCACGCCAGCGTCTCGGTGGCGCCCAGTGGAGTGGTGGCGACCACCGCCATGTTCAGGAACTGAGGCTGGGGTACAGGCACGCCCACCGGGTCGGTTTCCCTGATCGCTGATGCTCGAACGTTGCTGAAGGTTTCGGTGAGGCGTCGAACCGCGAAGGCGAGGTGAGCACGCCGGTCACCCAGGTTCGAGCCAAGGGCGACCGCAATCCTGGTGGTCGCGTCGCTATTCAATCCAGCGGTCGGCGAGGACGCTGCCGACCCGCGCGCCGGCGGCCGGCGTGCGTGTGCCAAGCAGGTTCTGGTTGCCGGCGAGCGCCTGCTCGAAGAAGCGCTTCTGCTCGAGCGTTTCACCGAGCACCACCTGCAGCATATTGCGATGGCGCACGTTGTCCATCGCCTCGACGCGCGGCTTCCAGCGATCGACAAACGCCTGTGAATCCTTCGCGTCTTCCTCAGCGATGCGGCGCGACCCGTCCTGCCCCTTCACGGCCTGACGGTCGACTGTCGGATTGGAACTGACCACATCCCCGCCCAGCGCGACGATGGCCTGCCCAATCCACTGGAGCTGCGTCTCTTCGCGATTCACGATGTACTGATAGGCGTTGTTGGCGTCGTAGTCGGCAATCTGCCGAGCGCCCGCGATGTGGCGAACGACCGACGCCAGCTTGTCCTTGTAGAAGTCCTGCAGGAGCGACAGCGTGTCGGTCACGAGTTCTGTTTCTCCTTGCATTTGATGCACACGCGCGTCCACGGAATCGCGTTCAGGCGGGCCGGCGCAATCGGCTCGCCGCAGTCGCGGCAGATGCCGTAGCTGCCCTTGTCGATGCGCACCAGCGCCTCTTCAATCGCCGTGAGGATCTTCGCGTCAGTCTGCTTCAACTTGAGGGCGATGTGAACTTCGTTGTTGCCCGTGGCCTGATCGGCCATGTCGCCCTGGCGAGTGTTATTTTCCATCGACGCCTGAATGGGCTTGACCCCACCGGTGCCGAGGAGTTCATCGCGTTTCTTGACGAGCGCGTCCTTGTAAGTCTGCACGTCCATGGGGTGCCGCAACTCCTACGCCCGGCGTGCCATGCCGAGCCCCTGGAAAACCCGATAATAGCACTTTCGTCCTGGACCAATCGCTCCTCGTCCGCCCGGTCGACGCCTCATTTCAGGAACAGGTACCGCGCCAGAAAGAGCAGTGCGACGCCCCGCCACCACTTCAGTCCCGCGTACGCCATGACGCCGCCACGCCCTCCGTGATACTGCACGCCAGCGGCATGAGGAGCACCGTCAGAACGTCAGGAACGTCGTGCCCCCGCCAATCACCTCCGTGCGGACAGTCGTACCGTGGCGGTCAGACCGAAGCGGCGATCGAGCGCGCGCATCGACGGCTACTCGGCGCGGAGGGTGGCGAGCGGCTTGTTGCGAAGCACGTCGAGGCTGGATACCACGCCGATGGTGGCGACGAGCACCGCCGTGGCGACGACACCGATCACGTGCTCGCCGACAAAGAGGCGCCAGGGAATGTCGAGCGCGAAACGGCTGACGCCCCAGGTCAGCGCGACAGCGCCGAGCGAACCGACAGCACCAGACAGCAGGCCGAGCACGCCGTACTCGAACATCAGCATCTTGGCGATGGTGCGGGTGTTGGCCCCGAGTGTCTTGAACACGGCGGCCTCGTAGACGCGCTGAAACTTCGTCATCGCCACCGCGCCGACCAGGATCAGCGCGCCACTGAACAGCACCAGCCCGCCGACCACCGAGATGGCCAGCGTTACCTTGGACATCACGTCGCGAATCGTCACCAGGATTTCCTGAAAATCGATCACCGAGACGTTCGGAAACTGTTCCACGAGGTCGTGCTGGAAGCGGACACGGGCCTGGGCATCACCAGGGCCCTTGAGCGGCGCGATGAACGTCTGTGGCGCGTCGTCGAGCACACCCGGACGGAACACGAACATGAAACCGCCATTGCGTGAATCGCGCCAATCGACTTCGCGAACGCTCGTGACTCTGGCGGTGATGATTCTTCCGAGGATATCGAACCGGACAGTATCGCCCACGTTGATCTGGAAGCGCTCGTGAATGCCCCTTTCAACCGACACTTCGGCGTCTGGTGACGGGCTGTCCCAGAACTGACCTTCGACAATCGATTCGTTG
>CADEEX010000187.1 GCA_902826465.1 uncultured Acidobacteriota bacterium | reverse complement strand
GGTGCCGGCGTCAAGATGGGAGCTCCGCTGTTCCAGCGGCTCTGAGATTTCCCCGTGACGCCTGGCGCCACGACGCCTTGCCTGCGGCGGCCACGTCTCGATAGGCACGAAAGAGCGGCTGCAGCGAACGGTCCCATCGGCGGCTCATCGCGAACGCTCTCGCACCACCCGACTGCGCCGCACGCTGCTCGCGACTGGTCAGCAGCCGTGCCGCATGCACGGCGAAGTCTGAGGTCGAGTCACACACCTCGCCGCTCCGCCCCGGCAACAGGTTCTCGCGTGGCCCACCCTCGTTGGTCACCAGCACTGGCAGCCCGCTCGCCTGTGCCTCGAGCACGACGTTGCCGGCGGTATCGGTCCTGCTCGGAAAGACGAACACGTCCGCCGATGCCATCGACACCGCCACGGCGTCGTGTGACAGCGTGCCGGTAAATACCGCGTCGGGACAGCGGCGCTCGAGTTCTTCGCGCATCGGTCCGTCGCCCACCAGAATCAGACGGTGCGGCACGCCAGCCGCGCGCAGCGACTGCTGCAAGGCAGGGAGTTCGCTCAGGCCCTTCTCCTTCGACAGCCGTCCGACGTAGATCAGTGCCGGACAGGCGTTCGATGCGCCCCACGCCTGCCTGAGGGCGTCGCTCCGGCGAGCAGGCGAGAAGCGTGCCGTCGAGACCCCGCGAGCCCAGATTCGCAGCCTGGTGGCATCAAGCTTCGAATCGATCAACACCTGGCGGGTCGCCTCCGATGGGACGAGGATCTGCTGACAACGACCATAGGGCCAGCGCAGGTACTCGCGCATCACGTTGCCGAGCCAGCGCGAACCACTGAGCCGCCTCGTGTACTCGGCCAGGTGCGTGTGAAAGCTGCCGACAAGCGGAATGCCGAGGCGCGACGAGGCCCAGAGAGCAGCCAGGCCCACCGGCCCTGGTGTCGTGAGATGAATCAGATCGACGCCGTCGCGCTTCGCCTCGCTGACGAATCGGGCCAGCGGCGGGAAGTACATCTTCATCTCGCTGTAGTACGGAATACCGACGCCAGACGCCTTCAGCGCCAGGTAGTCGTGGCGATCGACGCCGTCGGCGTCGCAGGTGTAGATGCGAGGCCGGACGTCGGCCGGTGCGTGCTCGAGCACCGCGCGCAGGACGGTGGTGACGCCGTTGACCTTCTCGAAGTCGTTGTCGGTGAAGATGGCGACGTTCATGGTCGCTACGCCGCCTCCGGCAGCCGTCGCGCGCGTAGCGATGAGGCGGGCCGGGCCACGAGATCGAACAGCAGCGACCGGTTGAAGCGGGCTTCCTCGATGAAGTGCACCATGGCACCGACGAGGGGCAGAGTGAGCAATGGCAACGCGCCGAGTCCGCACAGGATGAAGGCATGACGTCGCCAGTCGAGCGGATGCTGCACCAGATGGTCGGCCCGTTCCTCGTAGAAACGAGCGGCGAAGCGCAACATGTCGGACGCCATGGTGAATTCGCTGCCGTGCGACCCTTCCGCCGGTCCTCGGCCAGCTCTGAGTCCTCGCATGAATTCGGCTCGAGATGTCGCGCCGTCGACCACCGTGTAGGTGTGGCCGATGCCGCGTCCGGTGTGCGAGTCGCTGCCGGCAATGGCCGTCTTGTCCGTCGCTTCGCTGAGCGCCGTGGCCGTGCGGTTCTGCGATGGCAGTCGCGAGCCATTGATGACCTCGAACGCATCAACCCAGGGCAGCAGCGCCGCGATATGGTCTGGCGTCAGCCGGCCGTTCACCTGCGAGGCCACGTGGTTGATGATTGTGAAGATGCCTTCCTCGTACAGATACGGCATCAACTGCGCCACGTCGTGACGGCGCCGTTCGATCTGGGCAAACTGAGCGGCGGTGATATCCAGCACCCCCAGATGGGCCTTTACCACCTGCCCGGGAAAGCCCGCCGTCACTTCGCACCCGACGATCACGTCGGGACGGTCGGCAAGCGTCAGCGCACCGGTAATGGTGTCGTGGTCGGTGATCGCGACGAGATCCATGCCGCGGGCTTTGGCCAGGCGATAGACCCGTTCCGGGGTGTTATACGACTCGCGCATGATCAGGGACAGCGGCCAGATCGTCGTCATTCCCGAATAGTGCGTGTGCACGTGCGCGTCGAGTTTCATGAGGGCTCCGTCAAGAAGAAGGGTGTACCCCACTATCCAGATGCCGCATGACGCCAATGCGACTGCTGGCGCACACACATGTAAGAAGTCACCTTCTTGCATGGCTGTCACACGGCGCATGCACTGCGGTAATGCGCGTCAACGACAGTAGACAGCGTGTTGAGATCGGTCGCACGTGATCCCTGGCAGCTGCGTCGCGCATGGAACTACAAATCGGCGGTGCTCAGTTCGCTCTCCAGGGCGGTGCTCTTCTACGCCGCCAATGCACCGGCCGGTCCTGCCGCCGCGCGCCAGGCATTCCTGACCGAGATCTGGTTTCGCCTGCTGACGTCGGGTTTCTACGGCGCCCTCACACAGCGGCTGCGCCAGATTGAACCGGCCTGGAAGGGCCTGCTCGCCGCAATTGTCATCCTGCCAACGTGTGGCCACGGCCTCGAGATCGCCGTGCACTGGTGGCGAGGCACGGCCGAACTCTCGCGCAGCATCGCGCTCTCCATCGGCTTCACCGTGCTGACGACGGCGTTCAACGTCTTCGCCATGCGCCGGGGGGCGTTGATCGTCGGCCCAGGCGCGCAACCGCTCTACCGCGATCTGGTGCGCATGCCGTCGCTGGTCGCGCTGTTCATCACCGCAGCGGTCTCGTCGCTCGTCCGGGCGGCACGCGGGTGGACACGCCTCGCGTGACCTCGGTTCATCTCACCAACGCCTACCATCCGTCGTCTGGCGGCGTTCGCACCGTGTACCGGGCACTGCTCGAGGCGGCCAATCGCCTGGAACGCCGAGCCTGCCTGATCGTGCCAGGACCGCAGCACGCGGTCGAAGACGTCGGCGCATTCGGTCGCATCTACTACGTGAAGGCACCCTTGTCTTTCGCGTTCGACCGTCGCTACCGCCTGATATCGCCGACGAGTTACGTGCTGCCCGGTCGCGCCAGAATCGCCGAGATCCTGCGCGCGGAGCAGCCAGACATCGTGGAGATCTGCGACAAGCTCTCGCTCTTCTATCTGGCCGGCCTGCTGCGGAAGGGGTGGCTGCGCGGCATCCCGCGGCCGCTACTGGTCGGACTGAGCGCCGAACGGTTCGACGATGTCGTCCGTGCGTTCGTATCACCGCGTCAGTCCGCTCAGCGCCTGGCCGCTGTCTATATGCGACAGCTCTACGCGCCGCTGTTCGACTACCACCTCGCAAACTCGGAATACACCGCCAGCGAACTGCGGGCGTCGCTCGCGCCTCATCGGCAGCGGGTGGTCCGCGTCTGCCCGCCAGGCGTGGAAGACGACGTGTTCGACGTGGTCAGACCGACGCCGACTGAACGCGCTCACCTGCTTCAGCGAACGGGTGGCTCCCGCTACGCGGTACTGCTGCTGTGTGCGGGGCGTCTGTCGCCCGAGAAAAACCTGCCGCTGTTGATCGAGACGATGGCACGACTGACAGCGGCGGACGCGCGTGGGCGCGTGGACTATCGGTTGGTCGTGGCCGGCGACGGCCCACTGCGATCGGCACTGGAGCAGCGCGCCCAGGCCGAGTGTCCAGGTCGCGTGCTGTTCCTGGGCAATATCGCCGACCGCGGTCAGTTCTTGCGGCTGCTCGGCAGCGTCGATATCGTCGTGCATCCGAACCCGCGCGAGCCGTTCGGCATCGCTCCACTCGAAGCGATGGCGGCGGGCGTGCCGTTGGTGGTCGGCAATCGTGGCGGCGTCCGGAGCTACGCCAGCGACGACACCGCCTGGCTCGCCGAGCCGACGGGCGAGGCATTTGCGAGGGCGGTACGCGACGTGGTGGCGCATCCAGAGGACAGGGCACGCCGTGCGAGACGGGCCAGGCTCAAGGCTGAGGAGTTCCGCTTCCCTCGGGTGATGGACCGGACGTTCGCGTTGTACGACGAGCTGCGAGACGACTTCGACATGATGACCGGTTGCCGTCGTCGGCCACCGGCACCGGTCCCGATTCCGTCACACGCGACGCAGTTGTAACGCACAACCAACGTCCTCGTAACGATGTCGAAAACTCCTCAATGTGCCACTGATGTTGAGTCTTCGTCCGCCGACAGACTGAACGGCACCTCGCCTACTCACCACACGTGCACACACCGCTGACCGAACACGACCCTGCCAGGGAGACGCTTGGCACACTGGCCGCCCCGGTGCCGCCACTAACAGAGACGATACCTGCGCTGTCTGCCTACGAGGCGTTCTCTGCGAACGCCTCGCTCTACGCGATTGCCGTCGTCGACACGGTCCGCCGTCCGGTCGGCATCCTCAACCGCTTCAAGTTTCTCGAACAGCTCTCTCGGCCCTACGGCCGCGAACTGGCTTTGCGTCAGGCGGTGTCGTCGTTCATGGATGCGTCGCCACTTGTCGTGGACGAGGAGCTTTCGCTCGACGAACTCAGCACTATGCTGGTCGGCGACGACTCGCGCTACATCTTCGACGGCTTCATCGTGACCCACGATGGCGGCTATCTCGGCATCGGCACCGGCTACAGCCTGATCAGGCGATTGACCGAGCGGAAGCACGCGGCGCTGTTTCACATGGCGCACCACGATAGCCTGACCGGCCTGCCCAACCGTCAACTGTTCAGCGCGCAACTCACCGAGTCGCTGGCGCATGCACAACAGCACGGGCAGCACGTCGGCGTGCTGTATGTGGATCTCGATCGATTCAAGGCGGTCAACGACAGCTATGGACATCTGGTTGGGGACTTGCTGCTCCAGTCGGTCGCCATGCGGCTGCGTGGCGCGGTGCGGGCGGGCGACGCGGTCGCGAGGTTGAGCGGCGACGAATTCGCCGTCGTTCTTAATCAGCTGAACGCCGAGGAGCACGCCGACACCGTGGCCGCGCATCTGCTATCGGTAATCCGGCAGCCGCATTCGCTCGACGGCCACGAAGCGCATATTTCCTGCAGCATCGGTATTGCGGTGTACCCGGGCGATGCCACGTCTCAGGGTGCGCTGCTGCGAGCCGCCGATGCTGCGGTGTATCACGCCAAACGCTTCCGCAACACCTTTCAGCGATACTCACGCGACCTGTTGCAGGGACATGCCGTCGGCCTGCAGTCGTACGGCTCGGTAAAACGTGCGGTCGAAGAGGGACATCTCAGCGTGTACTACCAGCCGCAGGTCGACACCCGCACGGGAGCGCTCTATGGCGTGGAGGCACTGGTGCGCTGGACTGACCGTGAGCGGGGTCTGCAGTCGACGCCCGAACTGATCCGGCTTGCCGAAGACTCCGGCCTCATCAGCGAAGTGACCAACCTGGTGCTCGAGCAGGCAATGACGCAAGTGGTGGCGTGGACGACGCAAGGACTGATCAAGGACCTCACCCTGGCGGTGAACATCTCGAGCGTCGAACTGCGCGATGGACACCTCGTGCCGATGATCGAACGTCACATAGCGGCGACAGGGTTTATACCGGGACACCTCGAACTCGAGATCACCGAGAGCACGGCGATGCTGTCAGGTCGCACCGCCGGCGCGCTGCTGACGGCGTTGACGTCGATGGGCATTCACCTCTCGATCGACGATTTCGGGACCGGCTACTCGTCGCTCAGCCGCCTTCGCCGCCTGCCGGTGCACGCCGTGAAGATTGACCGCACGTTCGTGGAAGACATCGAACACCGGCAATCGGGCGCGTTGGCGCAGGCGATCATCCTGATGGCTCATTCACTGGGCCTGTCTGTCACCGGTGAGGGGGTCGAAACCGAGCGTCAGTGGGACTTCCTCGAGGCCAACGGGTGCGACCGGGTTCAGGGATACCTGATCAGCCGACCGCTACCCGCCCACGAGATGACGGCGTTTCTGAACACCAGCACTTTTACGCCTCTTTCGCATCGCCGATAGATGCTCGTCATAGCGGCTCTCTACCATGACGATGTCTTCTGCGAGGTGCGCTGTGAGCCGACGACGACGCCGTCCTGCCGTTCCTGATGCATTGCCAATCAGCGCGTTCCCTACTGCGAACGAGATTGCCGCCAGGGCACACGAGTTGTTCGTCGGTGGCGGACGGCGCCTCGTCGACATTCCTGACTACTGGCGAGCGGCGGAACAGGAACTCCTCGACCAGGCCGCCAGGCGCGTCATTCCACCAGCGACCCATGGCCGCCGGTCGTAACCGCGTCGGTCCTACATCAGGAACGCGCTCGCCAGGGCGAGGAACAGGAAGAAGCCCATGCTGTCGGTGGCGAACGTCAGGATGACGCTCGCCCCCTGCGCCGGGTCGCGATCGAGCGCGTGTAGACCGAGCGGCACCAGCACGCCGACGCACGCCGCCACCACGAGATTCATGAAGACAGCCCCGCTCATGACCGCGCCAAGCGCCGCCGAGTGATAGACGAGCGTGGCGAACAGTCCGACCACAGCACCCCACAAGGCGCCGTTGAGCAGGCTCACCGTCAATTCCTTCCGCAACAGGTGCCAGCGATTGCCGGCTCTGAGCTGATCGAGCGCAAGACCGCGAATCACCAGCGCCACCGTCTGGTTGCCGGTGTTGCCGCCGATGCTGGCGACGATCGGCATCAGCGCGGCGAGGGCGACCAGCTGTTCGATCTCTGCCTCGAAGGCGCCGATGACGCGTGACGCCACGAACGCAGTCGCCAGATTGACCGCCAGCCACGGCCAGCGGTTGCGGGCGGAGTCAAGTACGGGACCGAACAGGTTCTCGGCCTTCCTCAAACCGGCCAACGCCAGCACGTCCTGGTCCGCAGACGCACGGATGAAGTCGACCACGACATCGGCGGTGACACGACCAATGAGCTTGCCACGCTCATCCACGACCGGCGCTGACAGCAGGTCGTAGCGCTCGAACGCCTGGGCGACATCGTGCGCATCGTCGGACGGCACGAAGGCTCGAGGGTGCCGCTGCATCACTGACGAGACCGCCTCCTCTGGTGCGGCGATCACCAACGGGCCCAACTCGATCGCCCCGACCAGCACGTTACGCGCATCAACGACGAAGATGCGGTCGAGGTGTTCAGGGAGCGAGGCGCACTGTCGAAGGGTTAGTAGACATTCGGCGACGGTATTGCCGTCTTTCACGCTGACCAGTTCGCGTGTCATCAGGCGGCCGACGGTGTCGGCGCGATTGCCTTCCTCGTCCTCCACCCATTTCCGGTCCGTGGCCTCGAGCGACGCCACCACCGCATCGATCACATCGGACGGTACCCACGGCGAGAGATAGCGCAGGTCGTCGGCATCGAGCTCGCGAAGCATGTCCACGAGCGCTGCCCGCGGCGTGTCGGACACGAGCGCAGCACGAATTCCGTCGCTGACCTGAACCAGCGACTGCGCGGCAAGTGGCACCGGCAGCTCGCGCCACACGACGAGTCGATCCGCAACCGGCAGCAACTCGAGTAAATGCGCGATGTCAGCCGGGTGGCGGGTGCGCAGCCGCTTGCGCAACTCCACCAGGTTCTGCCGATGCTGCAACTGCTCGAGCAGCGCACTGCGTGGTGTCTCCTGGTTACGAGCCACGACTTCGAGCAGCCGATGCTTTTCGATCAGTTCGAAGATATCGGCAATGTTGTCTGGAGATGGGTCGAGAGGGTTCGGTTCCATGATGGGCGTCGGGGCCGTTCTCCCCGACGCTGCCATCCTACCGGTCTCGGCGATGCAACATCTCTGTAAACATCGCCGATCGGGTCAGAAATCGAACTTGACGCCGAGCTGTATCTGGCGCGCTGGAATAGCCAGGCTGGTGATGGTCCCGAAGTTCGTCGCCGAACGGTTGCTGTTCGGCGCGCTGAAGTTCGAGCGATTCAGCGCGTTGAACGCCTCGATGCGCACCTCGAGTCCAGAGCGGCCAGAGACTGCGAACCGCTTGTGCAGCCCCAGGTCCAGCGTGAAGAGCGCCGGGCCACGAGCCACGTTGCGCGG
>CADEEX010000186.1 GCA_902826465.1 uncultured Acidobacteriota bacterium | reverse complement strand
AGGTAGGCGCCAATTTCGGCGTGCGTGACGCGGGCCAGATCCTTCTCCACCGCAAAGAACGTGCGACCGCTCTCATGCATCGCCCGCGTCAGCCGGCCATAGATGTCAGGACGACTGACGCCGAGCACGATCTTGCCGATGTCGTGCACAACGCCGGCGGCAAACGCCGCTTCGGACTGCGCCGGCCCGGCGAGTGTGCGCGCCAGCCGCGCCACCGTCATCGAGTGACCGCGCAGCGCCGTGAGCGACAGCCCGGGCGGTGGCGACGGTATCGCTGAATCGAACACATAGACGCTCAGCACCACGCCCTTCAGCATCTCCACGCCGAGGTAGCCAATGGCCTGCTGAATCGAACTCACCGGGCGCGCCAGTCCGAAAAACGCCGAGTTCACGAGCTGAAGCACTTTCGTGGCGATCGCGGCGTCGCTCTCGACGATGGCCGCCATCTCGGTGGTGGTGACGTGCTCGGAAGCAGCCGCCCGGGTCAGCTTCAGATAGGTTTCAGGAGCCGCCGGCAGCGAGCCGAGCTGTCCCACGAACGTCCGCAGTGCGGCGTCGTCCAGCAGCCCCTGCAGGCGCAGCGTCGAATCGACCACGGCCACGATGGTGCGCGCGTCGCAGGGTTTGCTGAGGAAGCGATGCGCAATGTTCAGCGATCGCAGTACGGCTGCACGACCGGCATAGCCGGACAGCACGACGCGCGCGACCCGCGGATGTCGCTTCTTCACCCGCTCCAGTAGCTCGGCGCCATCCATCTCCGGCATCTGCATGTCGGTCACGATGGCGTCAAAGGGTGCCCGATCGAGCATCTCGAGCGCAGCCACACCGCTGCTCACGAACTCCATCTGCCAGTCGCGCTGACGGCGATGCAGCAGGTTGCGCAGGCTGTCGAGCACATGGGCGTCGTCGTCCACGAAGAGCACGCGTGTCGGGCTCATGCCGCCGCCCTGGCCGCGCCGTCAAAGGGCAGCCGGATGAAAAACGTGGTGCCGCCGCCGACTTCGCTCTCGAACGTCAGCTGGCCGCCGTGGCGCTCGACGATGACCGAACGCGCCAGCGCCAGCCCCTGGCCGCTGCCCTGCCCCACATCCTTCGTCGTGAAGAACGGATCGAAGATGCGGTCGCGGATCGCGTGGGGAATGCCGCCACCGGTATCGCCGATGCTCAGCACCACGTCGTGGCCGTCGCGCCAGGTGCGCACGTCGATCCGGCCGCGGGCGCCGCTGTCGTTCACGACGCCGCCAATGGCGTGCGCCGCGTTGACAATGATGTTGAGCACGACCTGATTGATGTCGCCCGGGTGACAGAGGACCAGTGGCAGATCGCCAAACGACGTCGTGACGTCGGCCAGGTACTTGTACTCGTGGCGCGAGATCACCAGCGTGCTCTCCACCGCCTGATTCAGGTCGATGGCGGCCATCTCCTTCTGATCGGGATGGGCGAACTCCTTCATTGAGCGCACGATGGTCGCGACACGGTCGAGCCCCTCGAGCGAACGATCGAGCGCCTTCGGCAGATGCTCGAGCGCGTAGTCGAGATCGGCGTCCGACTCGGCCTTCGTCAGCGCGGCCTGCGTCTCGCCGACGTGCGCGCCAGCGGCAATCTGCCGAACCGCATCCTGATATCGACCGACCAGCGCGGTCAGGTCGCCGACGACGTCGCGGATGAAATGCACGCTGTCGCTCACAAACTGCACCGGCGTGTTGATTTCGTGCGCCACACCAGCCGCCAGGCGCCCCACCGATTCGAGTTTCTGCGCCTGCCGGAGTTCCAGTTCGAGTTTGCGCTGGCCGGTGATGTCGCGAGCCACACCCTGCAGGCGCTTCGGCTGTCCCGGCTCTTCGTAGACGCTGATCAGACAGCGGACCTGGAGGAAGCGCCGATCATCGGTCTCGGCGCCAAAATCGACCTCGAGGTGATCGCCGCTCGAGCCTCGCGACAACGCCTCGAACTGCTGCCGGACGCGTTCGCGATCGCCGGGAATCACCGCGTCCCAGTTGAAGGGTTCGCCAACGGCCTGCCGCAGACTCGAACCGAACACGCGGATCGCCTGCGACGAGATGTAGGTGAAGGCCAGCGTCTGTGCGTCAAGCTCCCACGGCACCACGTTGGTGACCTTCACGAGCGCTCGCGCCTGGTCGATGCTGGCCTTCAGCGCGCGCGTCTTGCGCTGCACTTCGGCCTGCACCTGATCCTTCACGCACTCGAGCCACGCTTCGCGCTGGGCCGCCCGTCGCAGTTCGCCGATACCGCGCACGCACCCGAAGATCAGCACGACTTCTTCGAAGCCGACCCACGCCACATGTTCCACCAGCCGCCACACGCCAGGCTGAATGGTCCCGTACACAGACAACGGCCACAGGGCGCCGCGCACCAGGTGATCGAGCGCCACGACGACGGCGGCGGTGGCGAGCACCGTCCAGTCGCGGTAGAACGCGATGAACGCGAGCGACCCGAACACGTGAAAATGCGTTTCAATGCGGCCACCGGTAATGTGAATCAGCACGGCGGACCAGAGCATCTGCGTGACGGCCACCACGTGCCGCGTTGTGGCGGCCCCTGACCGCGACACGATGAGCACCGCTGGCGCCGCGTTCACGAGCCCGCCGAGCAGCACCGCCGTCCAGACGTGCGGATGCAGCGCGCGGACGCCGCCGTCCCAGGCGATGGGCGTCAGAACCAGCGCGATGGCGATGGCGGCCGCCCACTGCGCGCCAAGCAGCAGCAGGAACATGCGGTCGATGGCCGCCCGTTCTGCGCGAAGGCTCGTCTGGAACAGCTCGTCGATGCGCGCCGAGGATGGAGAGAGGTCACTCACCTGTGGTCATGACATAGCCAGATTGGGGCCACATTTCTGTCACCCGGTCCCAGCAACGCTCTTTATTACCAAATCGTTTGTTGACTGACGCTTACGGACTATTGCCGGGAACAGAATGAGGCGATAAGAAGGGAGACCTCTGGCGGCAACGCCACAACTCTGGCGCTAACACCATGGCTGAGACGCCCACCCACGGCACACTGCTGGTTATCGACGACGAGGACGCCGTCAGCACGCTCATCGAACGCTTGTTCCGGCGGGAGTCGTTCAAGGTGGTACGCGCGCGGGACGGCAGGCAGGGACTCGAGCTGGCGGCCAGGGAGTCGCCGAACGTCGTCGTGCTCGACCTGAACCTGCCGGACATTGACGGCCTGAAGGTCCTGGAGCGCCTCAAGGCCATGGCGCCGACCCTGCCGGTGGTGATGCTCACGGGTTCGCTCGACCTCAAGACCGCGATTGCCGCGACACGGCTCGGGGCCAACGAGTATCTGACCAAGCCGTTCAACACAGAGGAACTGATCGTCACAGTACGGCGCGCCTACGACGCCGGCGCGCTGCGTGCCGAAGTGGAAGCGCTGCGCCGTGAGGTCGGTCGCAGCCGTGACATGCAGCTCTCCGCGCAGATGGGCGCAAGCATCGAAGCGCAACGCGTCGTCGAGCAGGTGACGACGGTGGCCGGATCCACGTTCACGGTGCTGGTCGTGGGCGAAACCGGCACGGGCAAGGAGATCGTGGCGCAGGCCATCCACCAGGGCAGCGAGCGCCGTCACAAGCCGTTCGTTGCACTCGACTGCGGCGCGATTCCCGAGCCGCTGCTCGAGTCGGAACTCTTCGGGTACGAGCGAGGGGCGTTCACCGGAGCCGAGCGGCGCAAGGAAGGACGTCTCGGTGTCGCGGAAGGGGGCACCTGCTTTCTCGACGAAGTGGGGAATCTGCCAATCAGCCTGCAGGCCAAGCTGCTGCGGACGCTGGAATCGCACGAGTTGCAGACCATCGGCGCCGTGGCCTCGAGGCGCATGGACGTGCGGTTCATTGCTGCGACGAACGACGACCTGCAGGCCAAGGCTGCGGCCGGACAGTTTCGCGCTGACCTCTACTTCCGGCTCGCGCAGTACACCATTCACGTGCCGCCGCTGCGCGATCGGCGCGACGACATCGCGCACCTGGCCAGGCGGTTCGTCGAGGAAGCGAGCCTGGAACTGCGGCGTCCCATCGAGGCGATCCTGCCGGAGGCGCTGGCGCTGCTCGAGCGTCAACCGTGGCCCGGCAACGTGCGCCAGATGCGCAACGTCATCAGGCAGGCGGTCCTGCAGACGCGCGACCTCGTCATCCGACACGAGGCAATTCAGACAGCACTCGGCCGCCAGTCAGAGCCCGAGCCGGCGCTCACCACAGAGGGGCCGGCGCTGTCGCTGCGGGAAACCGCCGAGCGCGCGGCGCGCGACGCCGAACGACAGGCGATTGCCGTGACGTTGCGCGCCACCCACGGCAACAAGAGTCAGGCGGCACGGCTGCTCAGAACCGACTACAAGACGCTGCACGTGAAGATGAAGCAGTTTGGACTGCGCGGCCGCGACTTCGAGGCATAGCCGGCGACCGCGTGAACATCCGATGGCACCCGGGCGCCGTAGATACGGCTGAGTGCACCCATTCACGGTTCCCGTGTCCGGACGGCCCGAAGCCGTACGCTACAATCGCCGCCCTGTGAGCGCCTCCCCCCGGCACAGCGACCCGCTGCCGGCCGCCGACGTCGAACTCGACTTCCGCCTGATGCAACGACTCGCGGCCCGCGACCAGGCCGCAGTGGGCGAATTGTACGATCGGCACAATCGCCTGCTGTTCGGACTGATCCTGCGGATTCTCGGCAACCGCGGCGATGCGGAAGAAGTGCTGCAGGAGGTGTTCATCGCGGTGTGGAACCGCGCCGACACCTATCACGCCACGCTCGGCGCCCCGGTCGGGTGGCTGGTGCGCATTGCCCGCAACCGCGCGCTCGATCGGCTGCGGGCCAACGCGGTGCGGGTCCGCACCATCGAAGCGATCATGCCCCACACCGAGCCGATCGACTCCCCGGAACTGCGTGCCGTGCGCAGCGAACAACAGGGACGCGTCGCCCGCGCACTCGACGCCTTGCCCGGCGATCAGCGGGCGCTGATTGAACAGGCGTATTTCCTTGGTCTGACACAGACCGAGCTGGCTGAGCGGCATCAACTGCCGCTCGGCACCGTCAAGACCAGGATTCGCACCGGCATGCTGGCGCTGCGCCAGTGTCTTGCGCAGGAACAGTGATGGCCAACCTTCAGGACGACGTGGACTTCGACGAGGCAGTGCTGCTGGCACTCGCGCACTCAGCGGCCGGCCCGGGTCCGGGCGCACACGTGCGCGCGCGGCTCATGGCCTCACTCACCGAACCGCTGCCGGCCGGCTTCGCCGTCCGCTACGCAGACGACGAGCAGTGGCAAGGGCATCCCGTGCCCGGGATCAAAATGAAGGTGTTGTCGGAAGCGGCGAGTTACGTCACGCTGCTGCTCGACGTGGCGCCAGGCACGCACTTCCCGCCGCATGTTCACGGCGGCGCTGAAGAGTGCTATGTGCTGAGGGGCAGCCTGCACACATGCGGGCGGCATCTGCGCGCCGGCGACTTCGTGCACGCCGACAGCGACACGCACCATGGCGAACTGCACACCGACGAAGGATGCCAGGTGCTGCTGATCGTACCACCGGCCGAACTGGCCGAGTGGCAGTCGCTGACGCGCTCGTCGCGCGACCCTTCAGGGTCGCGGACCTCGTAGGCCCTACTGACGCGAGGCGTTTGCCTGAGCGGTGACGCTGGCGGAGCGATTCCGCGCGAAGTCGCGCATCGCCTCGATCGCCTGCTCGAACGCTTCATTCGAGTAAGGTTTCGAGGAATCCTCGCGCGCCGCGTCTCTGATCTGCGCGTATTCCTTCTCGACTTCGCGCTCCATCCAGCCACGGCTGTCTCCCGACGTCAGTTCCACCGCTGACCGCGCCGCCTCGAGCAGCGAGTCGAGGAACGTGTTGTAGAGATCGGTGTGTGAGAGCGCCTTCAGCACGAAGCGGTTCTGCTGCGAGTCGGGAACATCGTTGATGTTGTGGAAGATGTTCGAACTCGGCCCGGCCTGGAACCCTTCGCTCTTGTCCCAGGCAATCATGTTGAACAGCTTCTGGTTATTGAAGCGATAGATGTAGAAGTTATTGATCCCGTAGTTGCCGATGAAACCGTCGTAGTCGCCGATGAACACTTCCACCGCGATGTGGCGCAACACCTTCTGGATGTTGAGAAATTCGCCGACGGCGGTCTGGAACGTGTTGGCCGGCGCGTTGTTGACGGTCTGCACCATCTGCGCGATCACCTCGCCCTGAGGATCGCTTTCGCGCGTTTCCGGCTTGAACGGCAGCGGGACGTACTGGGCGGCGTCGGGCCCTTTGTCGCTGAAGTACCACGGCGTTCCATCGGCCGGATAGTCGTACTTGTAGAGGTGACCGGTGTCTTCACCAAACGTCCGGGTCAGAAAGTCCTTGTCGATCGACTCGACGAGGGTGAAGAGCCCCTGATATGCCTCGTTCACGTACAGTCGTGTGTGGGCTTCGCGGGGCGCAGGCAGACTGAGCCGCCGGAACATCAGCATCCCGATCCGCTCGTGAATGCTGGACGGATCCTGGACGTTGTTGCGGAGGACGAACGATTTCAGCCCGAGGAACTTCTGGCTCGTCGTGTAACGATCGAAATCGATGCGCAAGCCGGGTTTCACGCCACTCCGGCTGCCGGTGCCGCGCGACCTGATGCCGACGTTGCGCACGACCGGTTGATCCGCCCAGCGGAAGTCGGTCGGATAGTAGGTGTTGTCGAGATAGTTGTCCTTCAGCGTCTGCCAGTCCTTCGCATTCATGTTCAGGCGAAGCGTGTGCAGGACGTTGTCGTCGAAGAACGCGTCGGGCGATCCCGACGGCGCCGGCGTCGGCACGTTGTTGCCGATGCCGAGCAGCGGTTGAATCGGACGCTGCGGTTCGGCCGGACGTTGGGCCGCCGTCAGGGCGACGCCGAAGCCGAGCGCCAGAGCCAACGCGACGAAGGATGGAGCTCTCATTGTTTGTTCAGAGTCAGTTGGCCGGTGGAAATGGTGCCGTTGCAGCCCGATCCGGAATACGACCCGGTGATGGCCGAGGCGCTCGCGGTGCCTGATCCGGTGACCGTGGCGGAACAGGTGTTGTACGGCGCATCAAATCCGCCGGCCGGCACCGACACGGAGAATGTCAGCGCGGTGCCATTCACGCTGCCCGACACCGTGCCGCGCCCGGTCGCGTTCGTCTGCGTGTCGGTCATCGTCAGCGTGCCCGAGAACGACGCGCCCGACTGCGTCAACACCCACGTCATCGACCCTGGGCCCGAGCTGTCGGTGGCGGAGCCGCTCCAGCTGCCGGCGACGTTGGCCGGGGTCGCCGGTGGTGGTGTCGGCGTCGACGGCGATTCGCTCTTGGAGCAAGCCGTCATGGCCAGCACCAGTCCGAGGGCCGCGGTCAGGGGAAGCGAGCGAAAGCCGGACGGAAGGCGAAACGGCATAGGCGTAGCGCGGGATGGTACCACACGGGTCAGGTCCACGGGTCCACGGGTCCGCGGGTCCACGGGTCCACGGGTCCGCGGGTCCACGGGTCCACGGGTCCACAGGTCCACTGGTCCACGGGTCCACGGGTCCACAGGTCCACTGGTCCGCGGGTCCACAGGTCTCGGTGCTCGGGGCTCGGGTCTCGGCTGCGACGTGCGCGCGACACGCGTGGCGGCAGCGAACATTCGCGAGCGGCGTGTGCAGGCGACAGACGGGAAACGTCACCGGAGCCGCCAGAGTCTCGCGGGGTGACGAAGTCGACGACGTGTCGATCGACGGAGTGGGGCCCCGCGCCTACCGCCGACACGCCGGCGCAGGTGAGGTTTCCCACGCCGTCTCGCGGTTCGCGGAGCCGCGCGTGTCGCGCGTGGGACGCTTCACCTGGGGACCGGAGGGCGGATGCTGGATTCGGGATTCTGGATGCTTGAGCCCTGAGCCCTGAGCCTTGAGGCGCGAGCTGCGAGGTGCGAGGTGCGGGCTCGGGACTCGAGGCTTGGCGACGGGCGCGCGGCACGCGCGGCGGACGCGAACATTCGCGAGCGGCGTGGACGAGCGACAGACGGGAA
>CADEEX010000185.1:5974-8026 GCA_902826465.1 uncultured Acidobacteriota bacterium | reverse complement strand
GCCCTAAGCCCTAAGCCCTAAGCCCTAAGCCCTAAGCCCTAAGCCCTAAGCCCTATGCGCTAGGCGCGCCTTCGTCGGCGAGCAACGCCTTGCGGCTCAGACGAATCTTTCCGGTCGGGTCGATGTTGATCACCTTGACCATCAGCTGTTCGCCTTCCTTCAGCTCGTCGCGCACGTCCTTCACGCGATGGTTCGCGATCTCGGACACGTGCAGCAGGCCGTCGGTGCCCGGCATGATTTCGACGAACGCACCGAAATCAGTGATGCGCTGAATCTTGCCAAGGTAGGTCTTGTTCAGTTCCGGCGTTGCGGTCAGTTCCTGGATGATCGAAATCGCCTTCTGCGCTGACGCGCCGTCGGCCGACGCCACGTTCACGCGGCCGTCGTCTTCGACGTCGATCTTCACGCCGGTCCGCTCGATGATGCTGCGGATCATCTTGCCACCGGGTCCGATGACGTCGCGGATCTTGTCGACCGGAATGCGGATGGTGACGATGCGGGGCGCGAAGTTCGAGATGCTCTGGCGCGGCGCCGCGATCGCTTCGTGCATCTTGTTGAGGATGAACAAGCGGCCCTGTCGTGCCTGCTCGAGCGCCTTGCGCATGACCGCCATCGGGACACCGGCGAGCTTGATGTCCATCTGCAGCGCGGTGATGCCGGTGGACGTGCCGGTGACCTTGAAGTCCATGTCGCCGTAGTGATCCTCGGCGCCGGCGATGTCGCTCAGAACGGCGAAGTTGCCGCTCTTCTCTTCCATCACCAGCCCCATCGCGATACCCGCGACCGGCGACTTCAGCGGCACGCCCGCATCCATCATCGCCAGGGTGCCACCGCAGACCGAGGCCATCGACGACGAGCCATTCGACTCGAGGATGTCGGAGACGATGCGGACGGCGTACGGGAAGTCGGCTTCGCCAGGCAGCATGCCTGCGAGGGCGCGTTCGGCGAGCGCGCCGTGGCCGATTTCGCGGCGGCCTGGTCCTGACATGCGTCCCACTTCACCCACCGAGAACGGCGGAAAGTTGTAGTGGAGCATGAACATCTTCCAGGTTTCACCCTCGTAGGTCTCGATCTTCTGCGCATCGTCGGCGGTGCCGAGCGTACAGGTGACGAGCGCCTGCGTTTCGCCGCGCGTGAACACGGCCGAGCCGTGCGTGCGTGGCAGGACGCCGGTTTCGATCCAGATCGGGCGGATCTCGTCGAGCTTGCGGCCGTCGAGACGCACGTGGTTGTGAAGGATCTCGTGGTAGAGAACCTTTTCCTTGGCGTGCTTGAAGACCGCCTTTGCCGCGGCCTTGCGTGCGACTTCGTCGTCAGGAATCGTCGCCAGCACGTCGGCCAGCACCTTGTCGACGGCGGTGTAGTTTTCGAGCTTGTCGTGAATCCGCATCGCCTTGGCGAGCGGTTCCATCAGGACCTTCTCGAATTCCGCTTCAAGTGTCGGGTCGATCGTCTTCTCGACGAACACGACTTTCTTCTTGCCGACCGACTTGGCGATGTCGTCGATGGTCGCGACAATCTTCTTGATCGCCTCGTGCGCGGCTTCGAGCGCGCCGATGACCTGTTCTTCGGTCACTTCCTTCGCGCCGGCCTCGACCATCACCAGGCCATCCTTGCTGCCGGCGACGATGAGATCGAGCTTGCTTTCCTTGCGTTGCGCGAAGGTCGGGTTGATGACGAACTGGTTGTCGACCAGACCGACGCGAACGCCGGCGATCGTCTTTTCGAAGGGAAGGTCTGAGATGGCGAGTGCCGCCGACGCGCCCGTGAGGGCGAGGACGTCGGTGTCGTGCACGCCGTCAGCCGACAGGACGAGCGCGATGATCTGCGTCTCGTAGCGCCAGCTGCCGGGGAACAGCGGCCGAACCGGCCGATCGATGAGGCGGGAGGTCAGCGTTTCCTTTTCGGAAGGCTTGCCCTCGCGCTTGAAGAAGCCGCCGGGGATACGACCGGAGGCGTAGGCGTTCTCGCGGTATTCCACCGTGAGGGGAAGGAAATCGACATCGCGCGTGCCTGCGGCACGACACGCCGTGACGAGCACGACGGAGTCGC
>CADEEX010000185.1:1441-5874 GCA_902826465.1 uncultured Acidobacteriota bacterium | reverse complement strand
TCGACATCGCGCGTGCCTGCGGCACGACACGCCGTGACGAGCACGACGGAGTCGCCCTGGCGGACGATGACGGCACCGCCGGCCTGCTTGGCCAGCTTGCCTGTTTCAAGGGAGATCGTCGAGTGACCGACGGAAACTTCGCGGGTAGTCATAGGACCATTCACCGAAAACTGAGGACCGGAATCTTAGGAATGAGGGACCGATCGCGCCCGCTATTTGCGGATGTTGAGGCGCTTGATCAGGTCGGCGTAGCGCTGTGTGTCCTTGGCCTTCAGGTAGTCGAGCAATCGGCGGCGGCGGCCGACCAGCATGAGCAGGCCGCGGCGCGAATGATGATCTTTGGCGTGGGACTTGAAATGTTCGGTGAGGTAGGTGATGCGCTCGGTGAGAATGGCGACCTGAACTTCCGGCGACCCGGTGTCGGCGTCGTGGGTCTTGTACGAAACAATCAGTTCAGTCTTGCGATCCTTGGACAGTGCCACTGCGTTTCCTCCACGTGCGCCCCAGAGGCCCTCTCGGGACCGGATGCGCCGTATGTCTGAAAATCTCTTAGTCGAACAAGCTCAACATGTTACACCAGGACGACGGCGGGGTGCAAAAACCCTGGCACGGTGGCGGGCTCGCCAATGGCCAGCAGGTCGCCAGAGGGCGTCATGAGGCGAAACGGCCCTGTCACCGACTGACCGAAAGGGAACCCCGACACGCAGTCTGATGGGCCGACGTCGCGCCCTTGACGGACGCGATCGACGCTGGCGCCCGTCAGGACGACGGCGGGCACATTCGGCAGCAGCGCGTTGAAGGCGACCAGCCGATCCGATGCGGCGATGATGCCCTGCTCCAAGGCCTCGAGCGGCACCGCGTCGGCGAGTGTAACCCCGGACGTGGCGGTCCTGCGCAGTGACGTCAGGTGACCGCCGATCCCGAGCGCCTCCCCAAGGTCGTGGGCGAGTGATCGGACGTAGAACCCCGACGAGCATGAGACGTCAAGCGTGACGCGGTCGTCCTCGCCCCCGAGCAGATCGATGCGGTAAGCGGTCACTTCGGCGGGGGAGGGCAGGGGGGCCGCAGCGGCGGTTGGCGCACTGTCGGCGGCCTCGGTCCGGCGGCGTCGAGCCAGCTGATAGCTGCGTTGCCCGTCCACCTTCTTTGCCGAGAACGCTGGCGGCTGTTGAAGAAAGGTGCCACGGAACCGATCGAGCGCGCCCTCAATCTCACTCGTCGCCGGCAGGTGACCGGTCCACTGGGTTCCGATCGCGGTCCCCATCGCATCACCGGTGTCGGTGGCGAAGCCGAACCTGACCTCGGCGAGGTAGCGCTTCTCATCAGCTGCCATGAATCGTGCGAGCCGGGTCGCGCGGCCGACCACAAGCGGCAGGACGCCGCTCGCCATCGGATCAAGCGTGCCGGTATGGCCAATCCGTTTCTCGCGAAGCACGCGCCGCACGCGCGCCACGACATCGTGCGAGGTCGGGCCCGCCGGCTTGTCGATGACGAGCAGTCCATCCATCAGTCACACGATTGTAGGCCGCGTTCGAGTCGGCAGTCGGCAGTCGGCAGTCGCCACGGGCCGGTTGGCCAACTCGTCATTCGTCATTCGTCATTCCCGAGCCCGAGCCCCAGCTCCGAGCCCCGAGATCGACAACCCCGTCGGCAGAAACGTAGCGGGGCCCCAGGTTGCGGACAGTCCTGTTCATTCCTGGCGGCCGGCAGTTTCGCGAGGTCTCCACTCGTGAAATGTCGAAAACGCCGCACTACGCACTGGAATTCGCGTTCACGTGAGGGCACCTGGGCACGCACTCGTGATGGCGTCCGGCTTGCTCAAGAGGCGAACAGGCCTGAAGCGATCGCTTCGTGCCGATCCACAACTCACATCAACGGGCGTTGATGTCATTGAGGCCGCGCGCTGCAGGCGGGCGGCCCGGGAGTTCGTCCATGAGCGACAGTCTGCGCCAGCTGACACTCGAGATGACCCGGCGGGGGTTCCTCGAGCGTTTCGGCTTCATCGGCGGCTCGACCCTGGTCATGACCGCCATGAACTCCTGGGAGTTGCTCGGCGGACAGGCCGGCCCGAAGCCGGTCCTCGACGGACGCCCGAAGAACAAGAAGATCATCGTCCTCGGCGCCGGCGTGTCGGGCCTGACGGCCGGATACGAGCTGAACAAGCTCGGCTACGACGTCAAGATCATCGAGGCGCGCGATCGCGTGGGTGGCGTCAACTGGACCGTGCGCAAGGGCGCGACTCACACCGAGGTGGGCCCTGGCGGTGAAACGCAGGTCTGCAAGTTCGACGAGGGGATGTATGTGAACGGCGGCCCGTGGCGCATCCCGCACTGGCACACAGGCGTGCTTGGCTACTGCAAGGAACTGGGTGTGCCGCTCGAGATTTTCGTCAACGAGGCCGAAGCGGCGTACTTCTACTATGAGGGCGCCGAGGTCGGTGCGCTGGCCAGCAAGCGCGTGCGGCTGCGCGAGGTAAAGGCCGACCTGTTCGGCTATACCTGCGAGTTGATGACCAAGGCCATCGATCAATCAAAGCTCGACCTGCCGCTGACCGCCGAAGACAAAGACAAGTTCGTGCAGTTCCTGATGAGCGCGGGCTATCTCGATCGCGCCGATCACGCCTACAAGAAGAACAGTGGACGCGGCCCAGACGACCCGCACGACTTCAAGGCACTGCTGCACTCCGGCTTCGGCAACCGCATCCGCTCGGTGATGGACGGCACCGGTCAGGCGCCGATGTTCCAACCGATCGGCGGCATCGACAATTTCCCGAAAGGCTTCCAGAAGAAGCTCGGCGACAAGATCTCGCTGCAGACGGAGGTGATGTCGATCCACCAGGCGCCGGATAGCGTCAAGGTGGTGGTGAAGGATCTGAAAACCGGCACCAAGACCGAACTGATGGCCGACTACATCGTGTCGTGCCTGCCGTTGACGGTTCTCAGCAAGATCGACGTCAACCTGTCGCCGGAGACGATGGATGCGGTGAAGAACACGCCCTACAGTCCGAGCGCCAAGATGGGCCTGCAGATGAAGCGGCGCTTCTGGGAAGAAGACGACCGCATCTTCGGTGGCCATCTCTATTCGAACCTGCCGTTCGGCGAGTTCTCGTATCCGTCCAACGGTTACTTCGGCGACAAGGGCGTGCTCCTCGGCTTCTATGGCAACGGCCAAATGGCCGACGTCGTCAACATGCCGATCAAGGGCCGCATTGAGCCCGTCCTGATGCATGCCAGCAAGGTGCACCCGCAGATTCGCGCCGAGTACGACAACGCCTACTGCGTGTTCTGGGAAAAGATTCCGTACAGCATGGGTGCCTTCTCCGGCGGTGGCGGTGGACCACGCGGCGCCAACGGCGTCGATCGCCTGTCGGTGCTCGGCAAGCCCGATGGGCGGATCTTCCTGGGCTGTGCCGCAGTGAGCGGTAACGGGTCGTGGATGGAAGGGGCGGTGGCGTCAGCCTGGAAACAGGTCAAGGCTGTGCACGAACGGGCGATGGCGAGCTCGTAAGGACGGGACGCGGACCGGTCGGACGCCTCCCCGATCGTTCCGCGTCAGTTCTTGCGGACGACCTGCTCGACGCGCGCGAGGATGTCGGCGCGAAGGTCGGCAATCGGGCCGCGCACGGTGCAGCCGGCGGCGTTCTTGTGCCCGCCGCCGCCAAACTGCTTGGCCACGCTGCCCACGTCGATATCGCCCTTCGATCGTAGGCTCACCCGATACTCGTCGCCGTCGGTCTGCTTGAAGAACACCACGGCCACGATTTCCTTCACCGTCAACGGCAGATTCACCACGCCTTCGGTGTCCTCGTAGGTGCCACCGGACGCCTGAGTCAGTGCGCGATCGACGACCAGCGTGGCCACCTGCCCGCCATCGTCGATGTGCATCGCATTCAGGACCGCGCCCATGATGCGCAGCCGCCCCATGCTGTTGCTATCGAAGATCTGTCGCGACATCAGCACCGGATCGACCCCGGCCTCGACAGCCTGGCGACAGATGTCGAAGGTGTGCGGCGAAATGCCTGAATAGTGGAAGGAGCCGGTGTCGGTGAGGATCGCGAGATAGACGTGCGTGGCAATCTCGAGCGACAACGGCACGCCCATGGCGCGAATCAGGTCGAACACCATCTCGGCGCACGCGGCCGCCGACGGATCGAACCAGTTGATCTGGCCGTAGCCGCTGTTGCCGGGGTGATGGTCGATGTTGATGACGAAGCCGCGATCGAGCCCGGTGACGCCGGTGCGCTGCAGATCGCCGCACTCCATGATGATCGCGGCATCGAACTCGACGGTGACAGCGTCGGCAATCTGAATCGTCTCGACACCGGGAAATGGCGCCAGCGACGATGGCGCAGCGTCGTGGTTGACGATCACGACATCCTTGCCGAGCGCCCGCAGCGCGTACGCCATCGCCAACTGCGATCCGATTGAGTCGCC
>CADEEX010000185.1:0-1431 GCA_902826465.1 uncultured Acidobacteriota bacterium | reverse complement strand
GTCTGGTGGTGGAGTTCGTTGAGAAGCTGCTCGATGCGATCCTGCCCGGCCACCGAGCCGTCGTAGGTGAAGCGCAATTCCGGAGAGCGCTTCAGGCGGAGCCGCTGGCCGATTTGTCGGCGCAAGAAAGGCGCCGCGCGCTCCAGCGCCTTGGCGCTGGTGGTGCGTGCCTTCTCGTCGCCGAGCACGGTGTACATGACGCGGGCCTGCTGCAGATCCGGGCTGACGTGCACCCGTGTGAGCGTCACGAAGCCGATGCCCGGGTCGTGGACCTCGCGGGTCAGCAGCAGCGCCAGTTCGCTGCGCAGCTGATCCGCGACGCGGTCGGGACGGGAACCCTGGGACATTTACGCGGTGGCGAACACCTTCTCCATCTGGAACACCTCGATGAGGTCGTTGACCTGAAGGTCGTCGAACTTGTCGAAGCCGATGCCGCACTCGAGCCCCGACTTGACCTCGCTCGCATCGTCCTTGAAGCGACGGAGCGAGCCGATCTTGCCGGTGTACATCACGACGTTGTTACGGAGCACGCGCGCCTGGGTGTCGCCCGAGCGGGTAATGCGCCCCTCGGTGACCAGGCACCCGGCGATGGTCCCGAACTTCGGCACCTTGAAGGTGTCGCGTACCTGGGCCACGCCGATGCGCACTTCCTTGATGGTCGGCTCGAGCAGGCCGGTCATGGCCTTCCTCATCTCGTCGGTGACGTTGTAAATCACCGAGTGTTCGCGAATGTCGACCCCTTCGCGGTTGGCGATGAGTTCGGCGTTGCGATCGGGGCGGACGTTGAAGGCGATGATGATGGCCTTCGACGCCGTGCCGAGCAGTACGTCCGATTCGTTGACGGCGCCGACCCCCGAATGGATGATGCGGAGCTTGACCTTGTCGTCCGACAGCTTCGACAGCGTGTCGGCGAGCACTTCTGCCGAGCCCTGCACGTCGGCCTTGACGATGATCGGCAGCTCCTTCATGCCGCCTTCGGCGAGCTGCGCCTGCAGCGCTTCGAGCGTCAGGCGTCCACCCTTGGCGCCGAGCGCCCGGTTCTTGGCCTGTTCTTCGCGGAACGCCGCGATCTGCCGTGCCTTGGCCGCTTCGGCGACCTGGAACACATCGCCGGGCTGAGGCAGGCCGGTCAGGCCGAGCACCTCGACCGGCGTCGACGGACCAGCCGTTTTGGTGTTTCGCCCGCGGTCGTCGATGAGTGCTCGCACGCGGCCGACGATCGGCCCCGCAATGAACGTGTCGCCGACGCTGAGCGTGCCGTCCTGAACGAGCACCGTGGCCACAGGACCGCGGCCCTTGTCGAGTTTGGCTTCGAGGACGGTGCCGCTGGCGCTCTTCTTCGGGTTGGCGCGCAGTTCGCCGATCTCGCTGACCAGCAGGATCATCCCGAGCAGGGGATCGATGTTCGGCCTCTTCTTGGCCGAGACTCCC
>CADEEX010000184.1 GCA_902826465.1 uncultured Acidobacteriota bacterium | reverse complement strand
TGCTGGCCGTCGACAGTCCGGCTCGTGATCGCCCGCGACACAATGGGGCACAAGATCACCGGCCACGTTTGGGGGTAGTCGAATTGGCATGGATTGCCCACGGCGTTATCACGCTCGAACTCGAACTCGTCTCACGTGTACGTCGTGATTCCGCCCTGCGGATTGCGAATTGAGGTGAGATCGAAACCGGTGAAGTTGTACTCCCAGCTCAGTCCCGCCACCGGTGCCGTGACAAGCAGCTTTCCCGAAGTGGGGCGGTTGTAGGTCCACGTCCGCCCGGCATACGTGATGGAGTTCAACTGCTGATAGGTGTTTGATGAGTATTCCAGCACCACATCGCGATCGACGCCGCCACCGAGACGCTGGATCACCGTGATTCTTGGCTCAATCGAGTGGTACTGCAGATCGACAATATTCCCGAAGGCATCAAGGCTGCGCGTGAGTCGATCGGAGTCATCGTACGAATACACGGTGCCATCTGGCGCGTACACGGTCGGCCCAGGAGTACCGGAGCGCTTAATGATCCAGCCGTCGTTGGTGATGCGGAATCCGCATGGCCCGCAGTCTTCGGTCAGGCCATGATGGGCGTAGTTGCGGCTCCCGTTCCCGAACGAGAACGACGGCGGCGCGGTGTCGCCAGGGGAGTTCGGGTTGTGTACCTTGATTGGAAGATTCAGCACCCCGTAGTGCCACATACCGCTGCTGTAGTTCCTTCCGAAGCGGAGGCTCTTCCCGGCGTTCCCAGGGAGTTCGAGGTCCACGTGCTCGAGCACAAGATGACCGCTCAGCAGATCGACGTTCTCAGTCACACTCGCTGAGAAGTAGTCGCGACTCTGCTGAAATCCCGCCGCGTGGAAAATGGCATCAGTCTGCGCCCAACCCACCGAGGAACAAAGACTCGCGAAGATCACCGTCGAAAGAATTACTAGGTTTGATCGCATTTGTGATTTTTCGGATCACTTGGTAGCCGTACCATGTGTACGGAACGAAATCGCAGTCTCGATAGCCCCGTTCAACTATGAACGGTCAAGTCAGATATTCTCGACGCGGCAAGAGCCTGAGCGCTTCGTCACCGACACGCAGCATCGACTTCGCTCGATACACTAACGCGCTCGGCTCGCTCTGTTCGTGCGGTTGGATCTTGGGCGACAGTTACGGAGAAGGAGAACTGCTCAAGTTTGGTAGCGTCGATCGTCTCCCACTTGAAGCCACTGTATTCGAACGTCATCTTGAGGCCGCGAAATCTGAACTGACGCGTGGTTCCATATGGAGACCTCGCACATGGCGGTTTCATCTGAGCCGCAATCATCCTGCCGCGATTCATCCAGTCACTCTTCCGTTGCTCGTCTGTGTCGTCAGCCAGCAGATTCCAACTGACCGCATCACCGTTGCTGATGGCAAATACGGCACAGTGAAAATCGCCAGAATACGTAATAAGACCTGGACCCTCAAAGTCGCCGTTGTGACACTCGAGGCGATAGACGACTACACCGGCAAGACTCAACACATTCATCATGAGTGGAGTGTCATTTCCCGGCGTCCGACTGATCACACGGCGCGTACTCGTGTCAAGCACCCTTGGCCATCTGTCGCTCACACTCTGACCACTTAGGATGGAGGCGCACGTCAGGGCGAGAGCGGCCACGGCGAACAGACGTTTCTGCATCTTTATCGAACTCCCGAGGTCCCGGCTGGACATCCGATCGACGGTGGCACGCTCAGTGACACATTGTTGACTCCGAGATCACGCGACGCACCTGGCAACTCAATGATTAACTGACCTGGATACATGGCCATTAGAGCTTGTTGCACATTCGTTCCCGCTGGTACGCCTCGAGGAGGTTCGCCGCCAACGATGTCCACGATCCCTTGAAATGACGCACCGGTCCCTGGGAAGCTTCCGGAGATTCGATTGAGGTAGGGCCGTAGAGTGGCCCGACTTGACGCCCATTGCGAAGGGATAACGGCGGCGCCATTGGCTGTAACAGGAATGGTTCCCACGCTAGAACCAGAGAATCCTCCAGGTCTACCGATTGTCCTCGCGTTGCCCATCAGGACTCTGGCAGAGCCTGCGCACGTCATAGATGTTTCCGGCGGTATTCCGATCCTGGGAAACACAGGATGGAACACACCAAAGAAACTTCGAATGAAGAACACCGCCACATTCTCGTCGATGCAGTCGGTCGAGCCACTTTCGTGGCACTCAGCCTGCACAGTGCCGGTGGACTGCCTGCCGTCAGGATCGATAAATCTGAGAGGATTATTCTTAACGTAAGAGTAGCGCTGCCACTGTTGTGGATCAATCGAGGCGCTGGCAGCGACTAGTAGCGGATCGGTCGCGATGAATCGACCAGTCTGAGCCGCGTGGTAGCGCGCTCCGAAGTAGTCTAGGCCAGATTCTGGGTCCCGCTCCTTGCCGGCGAACCGGATGCGGTCGTCGGTCGTGCCATTGACGCTGGATTTGGGGAAACCGAAACGCGGCAGGCAGCCGTATTTCACCCAGGACCAACTCAGGCAGATCATCGACGCGGCGCCCGCCCAATATCGGGTCTTATTCGCGGTGCTGGCGGCGACGGGGATGCGAATTGGGGAGGCGGCTGGATTGCACCTGGAGGATGTCGACTTGGACAACGGGGTGATCTACGTGCGGCGATCCGTTTGGCGGGGCCAGGAACTTGAGCCCAATACGGAAAACGCCCTACGCGAGATCGACATCGATCCGGCTTTGGTCGCAATGCTTCGCGATCACATCGGATCGAGCAAACGCACGCGAGTGTTCGAAGCGCGGAACGGCTCGCCGCTGTCTGACGGCAATATTCGGAAGCGGGTATTGCAGCCGCTACTCGCCAGGTTGGGCATCGGAAAAGCCGGACTCCACGCGTTCCGGCATTCGCGGGTGACCGTGCTTCGCAAGAACGGCACGCCGGCCGATCTTCAGAAGCAGTGGATCGGCCATTCCAGTTTGAGAACGACCGATCGCTACGCGCACACGGATCAGGAACTGGAATACCGCCGTCGTGCCGCGTCGCAAGTGGGTTTGGATCTCATTGTTGGACCCAACTTGGGAAGTTGGACCCAACCCCCAGGGAAAGGAGCCTAGCCAGAAATTGCGGTGAGGATTGGGTTTAAGTGGTGCGCCCTGCAGGATTCGAACCTGCGACCTCCTGGTTCGTAGCCAGACGCTCTATCCAACTGAGCTAAGGGCGCTTTCGGGACGTGACGAAACTCCGACTATAACACAACGATTCTCTCTGAGAGAAGCTCGCGATGCGCGAACGCATCCTCGAGTCGTGCCTGCAGATCGCGCACCGATCCGAGGTCGGCGAACACAATCCGAGTCGTCTCACTGCCACGCTGCGCCAGCCACGAAAAGACGATCGGCGCCAGCGCGTGCGCACGATCGAGCACCGGGGCAGACTCCTTCTGAAACTTCCACAGGCGTTGCGCATGCACAGCCAGATCGGCGCCGTTGCGCCGCGTCCGCTGCCGTAGCACGCGACCATCAACACGCGCCGCGATGAGCTCGACGGAATCGCTTTCGATCGACGGCAACAACAACAGCGAGTCTTTGAGGAGCGCGGCTGGAATGGCCCGCGTGTCGAGCACCGGCGCCGCCACCTGGATGTTGCCCGGCGGCGACAGGTCGCGAATCCATTCGGCTTCGAGCAGCAGACTCTCGAGTTCCGAGCCGACTTCCTGCCACTCGGCGTGCGCCACCCGCGCCAGTTCAGGAGACAATCGCCGCCAGCGGCGCGGCGCAAAGTGCGCGCGAAGCCGGCGCCTCAGATTGATCGCCTTGCCGACATACATGGGAGCAAGGGACGCGTCCTGCAGCACGTAGACACCAGGACGTTCCGGTGCCGCGACACAGATGCGCTCACCCGCTTGACGCCACGAGTCGCGCCGATCTTCGACCACCAGCCCCTGCATCACCAGCCGGCGGGCCAGGGCGGGCGGCACGTTGCGCAGCCCCATCACCTCCTCCGTGAGCCGCACGTAGTCGGGAGCCGCGCCCATCTCGAGAAGGCGGCGCTGCAGGCGGTCGCGGAGCAACACGGGGACATCGTAATTCGGAGTGCGGGTCAGGCTGAAGCCGGCACCACCGACGCAGCGCCGTGGCCACCGGCCTCCGCTACAATCGGCCTCATGCGAAGCGACCACGAACACAAGCAGCAGGCGCCGCTGCAGACGCGCTGCTTCGTCATTACGGTGAGCGACACCCGCACCGAAGACACTGACAAGAGCGGACGCGCCATCGTGTCGCTGCTCACGGGCGCCGGTCACGAGGTGGTCGGCCGCACCATCGTCCGCGACGATTCGGCGGTGGTACGGGCCACGATTGGGCGCGTGCTGGGACAGGTCAATCTCGACGTCATCATCACCACCGGCGGCACCGGCATCACGTCGCGGGACAACACGTATGAAGCGGTCGATTCGCTGCTCGAGAAGACGCTGCCCGGCTTCGGCGAACTGTTCCGCGCGCTCTCCTTTCAGGAGATCGGCTCCGCAGCGATGATGAGCCGCGCCACGGCCGGACTGGTGTCGGGACGCATTCTGATTGCACTGCCCGGCTCCGAAGCGGCGGTCCGTCTCGCAATGGAGCGCCTCCTGCTGCCAGAGCTCGGTCACCTGGTGCAGCAGGCGCGCAAGTAGCGTGCGGCCCTTCACGTCCACCATCTCGATCGACGAAGCCCGACGACGGCTGGGTGAGGCCGTGCGTCCAATCGCACGCACCGAGCAATTGCCGATTGCGCGCGCAGCGGGACGCGTGGCCGCGGCCGACATCGCGTCCACCGGCTTCGTGCCGCCGTTTGCCCGGTCCGCCATGGACGGCTACGCCGTGATCGCCGCCGACACCGTCGGCGCTTCGCACGCCACGGCGAACGTCCTCACCATCGTCGAACGGATTTTCACCGGCCATGCGCCAACACTCGGCATCACGCGCGGTCAGTGCGCGGAAATTTCCACGGGGGCGCCGTTGCCTGAGGGCGCCGACGCCGTGGTGATGGTGGAAGAGACGGTGCCTGCAGGCGATGGGCGCGTCGGGATTCGCGTGGCGGCCACGGCCGGACAGAACATTGGCCGGCGCGGCGCAGACATTTCGCCCGGCGACTTCGTGGTCCGTACCGGCGACCTTCTGAACCCGAGTCGCATCGGCGCCCTGGCGGCCATCGGTCGTGCCGACGTCGAGGTGTTCTGCCGTCCACGGGTCGCCGTGCTGTCGACAGGCAACGAAGTGGTGGAACCCGGCGAACCACTGGCCGGCGCGCAGATCTACGACGTGAACCGTTTCACACTGGCCGCAGTGATCGAAGCGCATGGCGGACAGGCCGAACCACACCCACCGGCGCGCGACACCATCGAATCGCTCGAAGCCGCACTCGCCGCCTGCGACGGAGCCGACGTGATGATCTTCTCCGGCGGCAGCTCCGTGGGCGAACGCGATCTGATTCTCGACCTCGTGGAACGCCACGGCACGATGATCTTCCACGGCATCGCCGTGAAGCCTGGCAAACCGACCGCGCTGGCCATGATCAACGGCACACCGTTCTTCGGGATGCCGGGCAACCCAACGTCGTGCTTGTCGAACGCCTACATCCTGCTCGTGCCGTTTCTTCGCGCCACCGCGAGGCTCCCGCTCTACGCGCCACGCACGGTGGTGGCGCCGCTTGGACGCACGATCGTGTCGCAGGCGGGCCGACATCAGTTCTACACGGTGCGCCTGCGCAACGGCGTGGCACTGCCCGCGTTCAAAGGGTCCGGGGAGATCACGAGCCTCTCGCAGGCTGACGGCTACATCGAGATTCCGTCTGAGCAGAGCGTGGTGGACGAAGGCACGTCGGTGACGGTGACGCTCTTCTGACAGAGGAATTGAGGAATTGCCCAATTCAGTGGGTCAGCTCCCCGGAAAAAACGAGGGGAGCGCCAGAGTCCGCATCGTGTGGAGCCCGGGCTTCGCGGCGAGCAGCTTCGGGATCGAATTGACGACCATCGAGACGGTCGCAATGTCGCCGTGGTACCCGGTGGTGCATTTCGTCGAAATGTTCGGTGATCCGAAAATGTCGATGGCGTCGAACGACTCCGGGGCACCGAGATAGGCCTCGAGGTGCAGTGCGATCACCGGCTTGCCTCGCCGGTAACCGACGCCGTCCTGGATGATGCCGCAGACATAGCCCGGATCGACCGCGAGGAGATCGCTCGCCACCGTGGCCTCGGCGATTTTCGGCTGAATCTCGTCGGTGATGCGATCGAGCTTCCAGCCGAGCGCGTCGCCGATCATCGCGATCGACTCGGTGAAGCCGACGTGCCTCACGCTGCCGTCTAACACCTTGGCTTCGAACTGCTCGAGCGTGAGTCCGGCACCGATTTTCTGCTGAAACGGCAGACGGCGGATGCGCGCGTCTTGCACCCGCTGCACGGAGACGCGGTCCACGCGTTCGCACACGGCGCTCAACATGAGCGGCAAGGCGTCCATGGTGAAACCGGGATTGACGCCGGTGGCGAGCAGACCCACCTTCGACTTCTTCGCCAGCGCGTCGAGCGACGCCGCAATCGTCTTGTGTGTCCGCGCCGGATACGCGAGTTCTTCCGTGGTGGAGACGACCGACACCTTCGCCTTGAGGAGCGCGTCGAGCTGCGGCTGCACCAGTGCGAGCGACGAACTGGTGCAGTGCACCACCACGTGCGGCTTCGCGCGCTTCAGCACCTTCGCCGCGTCGGCCTGCACGACAACGCCCAGCTTCTTCCTGAGCCCGACGACCTTGCCGAGATCGAGTCCGACTTTGGTGGGATCGATGTCGATGGCGCCGACGATCGAAAAGCCCGGGCGTGCCGCGATCTGCCGCACCACGGCCGCGCCAATCGGGCCGAGTCCGAAGTGCACGACGCGAATGCTGGGCATGCCAGGAATTATAGCGTCAGGGTACGTCGGCGAACTTGTAGCCCACGCCCCAGACCGTGAGTAAATGCAGAGGATTCGCCGGATCCGCTTCGATGCGGCGGCGCAGTCGCTTCACCAGTGTGTCGACGCTGCGCACGGTCACAAACGTGTCGCCCCGCCAGATCTTGCTCAGCAGCGCTTCACGGCTGAAAACAATGCCGGCGTGAGTCGCCAGCAGGTGCAGGAGTCGGAACTCCTGATCGGTGAGCTCGACTTCGTTGCCGAGCACACGGACGCGACGACGGGAGATGTCGATCTCGACGCCGTGCACGGTGACCACACCATCGGCGTCTCGCGCCGCCTGTTCGGTGGCAGGCGTCCGCACGCGCCGGAGCAACGCACGCGCGCGCGCCACGAGCTCGAGCCCGCCGAATGGCTTCGTCAGATAATCGTCGGCGCCACTCTCGAGCCCGACCACCTTGTCTGACTCTTCGCCACGCGCGGTGAGCATGAGAATCGGCACGGCCGGGTTCTTCTTGCCATTCCTGATGGCGCGGCACAACGATAGGCCATCGAGTCCCGGCAGCATGACATCGAGCACCACCAGATCGAACGCTTCGGCCTCGGCGACGCCAAGCGCCAGGGCGCCATCGGCCACCAGTTCGCACGAATACCCTTCGTGCCGCAGGTGGAGTCCGACCAACTCCCGGATGTTGGCCTCGTCCTCGACAATCAGTACGCGCGCGGTCGTTGCCATGTTTTTTTCACAGTCCGTCCACGTGCCCGTCACGCGCGGTCAGTCCAATTAGACAGAAACACGAGGTCGCATGTCACGCGGCCTGCAGGAGGACATCATGCAGCATCGACTGACCCGTCTCGAAACCGGCCTCGCCATTGGCGCCCTGGTCGTGGCAATTGCCGGCGGCACATACCTCAGCACGGCCGATCTGAGCGCCCAGGGGTTTGGCGGCGGATTCGGCCAGGGGCGCGCGGGCGGCCCAGGTGGCGGCCGTGGCCCAGGCGGGCCTGGGGGTCCTGGCGGGCCAGGGCGAGGGGGCCCGATGGGCGAACCGGGCCCACTGGGCGATCTGATGCAGGGCCGGCTCGATCTCACCGACACCCAGAAGGCCCAGGTCAAACCGCTGCTCGATTCCCACCGC
>CADEEX010000183.1 GCA_902826465.1 uncultured Acidobacteriota bacterium | reverse complement strand
ACAACATCGTGTGGGGCACCGCGTCCGACGACAACATCGTCTGGGGCACGGCGTCAGGCGACGACAACATTGTGTGGGGCACGGCCTCCGACGAGGGCGACAACATCGTCTGGGGGACGTCGAACGGCGACAGCGACAACATCGTGTGGGGCACCGACTGCGGCGGCAACGATTGCCGCAACGTGATCTGGGGCGCGGCCAGCGACGACAACATCGTCTGGGGCACGGCGTCAGGCGACGACAACATCGTGTGGGGCACGGCGTCCGCAGACGACAACATCGTCTGGGGCACCCACGGTGGTGACGCGGACAACATCGTCTGGGGCACGAACGCGGACGACAACATCGTGTGGGGGACAAGCTCCGGCGACGACAACATCGTGTGGGGCACCGCGTCCGACGACAACATCGTCTGGGGCACGGCGTCCGGTGTCGACAACGTCGTGTGGCGCTGACGCGAGCCGCTTTCGTTCGACGACAGGAGGAACGTATGGCCATCCAGATCGCTTCGCAACCAGACGATCGCGACTCGCGCCGGTCGTGGCGCCATCAGTTGCCGACACTTCAAGGCGAGCGGGTCGTCCTTCGCCAGCTGCGCCCTTCAGATGCGGCACCGCTGTTCGCGACGATGACGACGGCCGACGTGGCCCGGTTCATTTCTGCTCCGCCGCCAAGTGTGGCGGCGTTCGAACGCTTCATCGAGAAGACCGCTGAGAAGCAGGCCGACGGGCGGCTGGCCTGTTTCGCCGTGACGCGAAGCGGACATGGTGACAGTCCGATCGGACTGTTTCAGGTGCGCGAACTCGAGCCGTCGTTCAGGACCGCGGAGTGGGGCTTCGCCATCGGGTCGCCATTCTGGGGCACCGGACTCTTCGAAGAGGCGGCATCACTGGTGCTGGCATTCGCGTTCGACACGCTTGGCGCGCACCGAATGGAAGCGCGCGCGGCGGTGAAGAACGGCCGCGGCAATCGCGCGATCCAGAAGATTGGCGGTGTCCCTGAGGGCGTGTTGCGTCAGGCGTTCCTGTGTGAGGGCGAGTACGTCGATCAAATCGTCTACGGGATCGTCGACAGCGAATGGCGTGCGGCGCGACGCGGTGTCGCCAGGCCGCGCCTGCAACTCGTGCACTGATCCCGGTTCTGGAGAGGCGCCAGGGACGCCGCTGTGACGGAGGCGCGCGGGCCTTCAGTCAGGCTCGCGTCTGACGCGCCGCCAGGTCGCCGGTCGACCGCTCGACCGGCCGCATCGGGTCCGCCGACCACTCGCTCCAGCTTCCTGCATACAGCTTCGCACCGCGCAGTCCGGCATGCTCGAGCGCGAGCAGGTCGTGGCAGGCGGTCACGCCAGACCCGCAGTAGCAGATGGTCCGTTCCACTGGCGTCGCGCCCAGCGTTGTTCTGAAGCGCTCGGCCAGTTCTGCTGCGGTCCGGAAGGTGCCATCCTCGCCCAGATTCGACTGGAAGAAGTGATTGAGCGCGCCGGGAATGTGCCCGGGCACCCGGTCCAGTGGTTCGATCTCGCCGCGATAGCGCTCGGGCGCGCGCGCATCGACCAACTGGTAGCCCTGGGCCGGGAGTCTCGAAACGTCCTCGAGCGATGCCAGCATCTCCGGCCTCGGCGAGGCGACAAACGATTCCGCCCTGGGCGTGGTGGTGCCACTCGCCGTTGGCCGTCCCTCGGCGACCCAGCGCGCCAAGCCGCCATCGAGCACGGCGACGGCGTCGTGCCCCATCCATCGCAGCATCCACCAGAGGCGACTCGCATACATCCCGGAGTCCTGGTCGTAGGCCACCACCTGGGTGTCGTTGCGAACGCCCAGTCGCCCGAGCGTGGCGGCGAAGGCCTCGGGATCAGGCAGGGGATGCCGGCCGTTCGTTCCCGTTTTGGCCGCCGACAGATCGCGATCGAGATGTACGTAGATCGCGCCTGGAACATGCGCCGCCTGGTAGGCGCGCTCGCCTGCGGTCGGGTCCTTCAGATCGAAGCGGCAGTCGGCGACGAGGAGGCGGTGCGGGCCAACGAGGGACGCCAGTGTCGCGCTGTCGATGAGCGTGGTGAAGCGCATGGTGCTCTCATGCTAGCGCGAGATCGTGATGGCGGCCGGCGGCCACGGTGTCGGCTGCGCGAAGAGCCTCAGCAGTGTTTCGTGGCGATACGTGAAGATGGCCCGTAGATCGCGTGCGACGAGCCGGCCGACAAGGACGCGGCCGCACATGTCGAACTCGACCTCGTCGAGCAAGCGTGTGCCGCCCCCTTCCTCGACGAAGCGGTGCGTGTGTACCCACTGCCGATAGGGGCCGCGCCGTTGTTCGTCGACGAACATCTCCGGCGGTTGATAGGCCGAGATCTCGGAGACCCAACGCATCGGGATGCCGCGCACTTTGATGCGGTAGGAAATCTGCCGGCCGGGATGCATCGCGATCGGCCGTGGCGTCTCGATGGCGAACGACAGCCAGGGGGGGGTCAATACTTCGAGATTCGCCGCGTCGGCGAAGAACGGAAATACCTGGTCGCGCGGCAGGTTGACCCAGGTATCGGCAGTGAGTCGCATATCCTCGACCTTAGCATCCTCGTGAGCGGGCAGAGCAGCTAGAATATCGGGAGTCCATGGGCCATTCTGACGAAGCCGCACCGGCGGCAGACGCCACTCCACTCGACTTCATCCGTACGATCGTCGCCGACGATCTGGCCGCCGGAAAGCATCGGGGCCGGGTGGCGACCCGTTTTCCGCCGGAGCCCAACGGCTACCTGCACATCGGACATGCCAAGTCGATCTGTCTGAATTTTGGCGTCGCCCGAGAAGTAGGCGGCACGTGCAACCTGCGCTTCGACGATACCAATCCGACGAAGGAAGACGTCGAGTACGTCGACTCAATCAAGGACGACGTCACCTGGCTCGGGTTCACGTGGGATGCCCTGTTCTACGCCTCGGACTATTTCGAGCAGCTGTACCAGTTTGCGGTCGATTTGATTCGCGCCGACAAGGCGTATGTCGACAGCCTCACGGCCGACGAGATTCGTGCCTACCGCGGCACGCTGACCGAACCTGGGCGCAACAGTCCCTATCGCGATCGGCCGACCGCCGAGAGCCTCGACCTGTTTGCGCGCATGCGCGCCGGCGAGTTCGCCGATGGCGCGCTGGTGCTGCGCGCGAAGATCGACATGGCGTCGCCGAACATGAACATGCGCGACCCGACGCTCTACCGCATTCGTCGCGCACATCACCACCGCACCGGTGACGCCTGGTGCATCTATCCGATGTACGACTACGCACATCCACTGTCGGATGCGCTCGAAGACATTACCCACTCGCTCTGCACGCTCGAGTTCGAAGATCATCGACCACTCTATGACTGGTGCGTCGAGCATCTGATTCAGGGCGCGCGGCCGCGACAGATTGAATTCGCACGTCTCAACTTGAACTACACGGTCATGAGCAAGCGCAAGCTGCTGCAACTGGTGCAGCAGAAACACGTCTCCGGCTGGGACGACCCGCGCATGCCGACGATCAGCGGGTTGCGGCGTCGCGGCTACACACCGGAGTCCATCCGCGATTTCTGCGCGCGCATCGGTGTGGCCAAGAAAGAGAACGTCATCGACGTCGCGCAGCTCGAGCACAGCGTCCGCGAAGACCTCAATCGTCGCGCGCCACGCGTCATGGCGGTGTTGCAGCCGCTGAGGGTCGTCATTACCAACTACCCGGACGGGCAGGTCGAGCACGTCGACGTGGTCAACAACCCGGAAGACTCATCGGCCGGCACCCGGAAGGTACCGTTCTCGCGCGAGCTCTTCATCGAACGCGACGACTTCCGCGAGGATCCGCCCAAGAAATTCTTCCGGCTGTCTCCGGGCAAGGAGGTGCGGCTGCGCAGCGCCTATTTCGTCACCTGCACGCAGGTGGTGAAAGACGCTGCTGGTGAGGTCGTCGAACTGCAGTGCACCTACGATCCCGCCACACGTGGGGGCGACTCGCCCGACGGGCGCAAGGTCAAGGCCACATTGCACTGGGTGTCGGCGCCACACGCGCTCGACGTCGACGTCCGGCTCTACGACCGGCTGTTCTCGGTGGAAGATCCCGATCGCAGTACTGAGGGCGGCGGCTTTCTCGATTTTCTCAATCCGGATTCCTTACGGGTGCAGACTGGTTGCAAGGCGGAACCGAGTCTCGCCTCGGCGCGGCCACTCGACCGCTTTCAATTCGAGCGGCTGGGCTACTTCTGCGTCGATCGCGATTCGGCGCCAGGGGCGCTGGTCTTCAACCGCACCGTTGGCCTGCGGGATAGCTGGGCCAGGATCGAGCAACGGGGTTGAGCGTGGAGTACAACATCACACAGTACGAACTCGAGCCGGGTGCGCTCGAGATTCAGTACATCGAAGAGAACTTCAACGAGTTTCCTCGCAAGAAGACCGCGGCCGAGATCGTGGAACGTCTGCAGGGACGGGCGCATCTGATTCTGTTGGCCAATGCGCCGATTGCCGACGATGAGCAGGGGGCGGTCGTGCCGGTGTCGTTCAAGGTCGCGCACGAGATCAAGCTCGACGAGCAGGATCCCAAGCTCGCCGATCTGGTGCATCGTCTGCGGGACCACGTCGAGTTTCCTGACCGCAGGATTCTCTATACCTGGATCGGCGGGACGCGTCGCGACTGGCGCGGCCAGGGACATTTCCGCGCCCTCACCGAGCAGCAGGAACACTGGGCGATGGAGCAGGGGTTCGACGAGATCGTCGTCAAGACCAAGAACCGCTTCTACGACATGCGCGGGACGCTCGATCACTTGCGTTTCGAAGTGGTGAAGTACGAACGCCATCATCTCGACAACGCTGAATCGAAGGTTTACCTCACGAAGAAACTCCTGCCTGAGATCATCGGTCGCCACCGCAGTTCACGCACGGTGACGCAGGCCACGATTTAACGGCTCACGGCTCAGGACTTATGGCCCCATCGACTCCGTACTCCGGCGCCCTCGCCGGCCGCGCACCGCTCGCGGCGATGCACGACGCCATCGCCCGCGTTGAAGCATTGACCGCCGGATGGACCGGGAGTGACTTCGAGCGCAGCTATGCGCCAGGCAAGTGGAGCGCCCGGCTGATTCTCACGCACCTGGCCCAGACCGAGTGTGCGCTCGGGTTCCGCGCGCGCATGACACTGGCCACGCCGAACTACACCTCGATGAACTTCGACCAGGACGCCTGGCTTGCCAACGAGACGACCATCGACGGACCCACCGCGCTGCAGGCGTTTCTGGCGCTGTCGCGGCTGAATCAGGCGTTCTTCGCCGCGCTTTCGCGCGAGCAGCTCGATACCGAGCTGACCCATCCCGAGTACGGTCCGCTGACCGTCGACTGGATCCTTCACCAGATGGCCGGACACTACTGGCACCATCTCGCACAGTTCGAGCAGATCGCGAAGCACGCCCGATAAGCGACCGACCTGGCAGATTCGCTCGGCGGGTCAGACGGCGTCGAACGTGCCGGTGTCACGGTTCTTGCGCACCCGATCCCACGCGAACCAGCGGCCGTTCATCGCGACGTGCACCCCGGGCGGCAGCACCTGCACGAACGACAGCGCGCTCCCCAGATTGAACAGGCCGTCCGAACTGCCGAAGGCGTACGGCACCATCGCACCGGTCAGCACGATCGTCTTGCTGCCCATCAGCGGCAGCGCGGCCGCCAGCGCCGCGGCAGTCTCCACCATCGTGTCGGTGCCATGCGTGACGACGATCTGACTCTCGTGCGCGTCGAGGCAGGCGTCAACGATTCTTGCGCGGTGGTCCGCTGTCATGTCGAGGCTGTCCACCATCATCAGCACCTGCACCGAGACGGCGACGCGGTTGCGCCCCAGTGCCAGCATCTCGCCAACGTGAGTGTTGCGGAAGAACAACGAACCATGGAGCTCGTCGTACTCCTTGTCGAACGTGCCGCCGGTGACGAGTAGACGGATCATCAGTGTGCTCAAGGTGCGAGTGGTGCCAAGGCGCCAATAGTGCCAGGGTGCGACAGTGGCAGAGGTGCGCGCGCGGTGCAGCTATTCGTTGGCCGATGCCCCGCCGTTGGCCGGCAGATAGAGCGCATTGAAGAGCAGCGGGAACGTGGCGTGCGTCTGCCCGCGGTGTTGCGGACGCAGACCAAAGAGAATCAGACGACCCGCGGGCTTCAGATCGAATGACACGACCGCGGCGCGTCCGGCCATCAGGTCCTCTCCCCGGAGCCAGCCGGAGGCGACGACGTCCTGGTTCGGGTAGCGCGCGATCACGGTCGGCTTCAACGAGTTGAAGCCTTCGAGAATCGAGAAGAACGGGCTGTTGTTGTAGAAGCCGTACGTGTTGGCCGCCATGCCGAACCCCATCGGCAGCGTGGTGTCGACCTGGATGCGCAGAATCGTGCCCGGCGCGAAATGCTGCTCGCGCCGGAGCGCGCGCTTGAGGTTGCGGATAGGAATCGGAAAGCGATCGACGGCGAGGTCCGACGCTGCGCCGAGCGTAATCAGCGTGCCCCCTTCCGCAACGAAGCGGCCGATCTGGTCGAGGCCGTTGTCACCGATGCCGCCGCGATACTCCGGTCGTACGGTGTTGGCCAGGTAGCCGTCGATCATCTCGCGGGGCGACTGGTCCGCGAGGATGAGGGTGTCGAATCGCTCGCGCAGGTTACCGTCGCGGATGTCACGGTTGTAGATGGTGGTATACGGAAACTCGTATTGCTCCAGCACCCAGCGCGTCCACCCCTCGTCCATGTTGCCGCCCGTCCACGGGTAGTAGAGGCCGATTCGCGGCACCCGAATCGGCGTGACGCTGGCGCCGGGCGAGGCGCCGGTCTCACCTGACAGCACGGTCAGGTCGAAGTCCCTGGCCACGGCCTCGACCGCGTCACGCGTGGCGTTATCGACCACCACCTGGGACGCCCCCGTGAATCCGAGCTGTGCGCCGCCCTTGATCAGGCGATTGATCGCCACCGCGGTGTCCGGGCCGCGGTACTCGAACAGGTAACGCGGGCCATCCCCCGCCACGCGTCCTGATGACCGCGGCACGATCCCGGCCAGCCTCGTCAGCTTCACCGTCGGCAGCGGCGTCGTCACGAACTCGACATTGACCCCGAAGAGCATGCCGAGTGACCAGGCGGTGACGTCGTAGGGTGGTTCGGGCGGCGCATCTGACGAGCGTCGTACTTCCGGGTACGTCTGTTTCTCGAGCAGGTCCTTGGCGTAGCGGGCGAACACCTGCGTCATCGGGATGACGTAGCTCCCGGCAGCGAAGCTGTCCTCACCGCTGAGGAACGGCGCGTCGGCACGGTAGACCTCGACGCCGCCCATCATCAGCCGTTCGGCCAGGTGCGCGGCTTCCCGCGGGTCGTGCTGGCTGGCGGGAATGACGATCGCTTTGAGCGCGCCGCTTCGGCCTTCGTCGATCGTCGCGCGATTGACTTCATAGATCTGTCGAAGGATGGTCTCGCGCCGATCGGCCGTCGTCTCGAGCAGTGCCATCGTCGAGATCAGCTCGTAGTCGACGATATCGCGGAGCGTCCAGCGGCCGCCCATCCACGGGCGCGGATACTCGGTACGCGAGATGGTGTCGGTCGGCGGCGGCAGTGGCGTTGACGTGAACACCGGTTCCGGACCATCGCGATTCGACCGCTCTGACGCGCCGAGGTCGCGCAGCGTGGCGCGTTGCTGCTCGACCGGGCCCGCGACGCGCACGCTCGCGACTTCGGTGAGCAGGCCGATCTGGTTGTGCCACCAGCCGCTCCACGCCATCGCGCCCTGCCAGAAGTTGGTGTAGGTCGAGTTGTAGATGATCCCATCCTTACCCGCGGCCTCGAGTGCGGCCGCTTGCGACTGTCCAAGAATCGTCGCCCACCGGTAGATCACCGGGTGCACGTTCGGGTTGATTGGGTCAGTCGCCGGCATCACGAAGATGCGCGGACCGCTGGCGTTCATCTGGTGCTGGTCGAGCCACACCGACGGAAACCAGTCGTGCCACACGAGCTGTGCGGTGTACTGACTTTCCTTCTGCGTGAACATGTACATGTCGCGATTGCTGTCGTGCCCGACGTAGGGATGGTACAG
>CADEEX010000182.1 GCA_902826465.1 uncultured Acidobacteriota bacterium | reverse complement strand
GGGTCGAGCGTCCAGCCGTCCTTGCGCAAACGCTTCATCAGCGCGGCCATGTGGTCGATCAGATCGCTGGCGTGCAGAATCTCCTCGGTCGTCTGGGTGCCGTCCGGGTGGGTGACGCGCAGTTGATACGGACCGAAGGCCGGGTCACGATGGATCTCGTAACTCAGCACCTCGCTGCCACGGAGAAAGCGCCCTCGCACACCCGCACGATACAGACGAGGCGACTGATGAGTTGTGAAATTTCAAGGGCAGCCGACGCTCGTGTCCGTCATTACGCGTTGGCGGTTGCTTGTGTCCTCTCGAGGACCAGCAGATCGTTGACGCGAACCGCGAGCGTGTGACGGCCGACACCAGCCACTACTCGCGATCTGCTCCTGCCGCGACGGCCGCGCCGAGGAGGCCCGTGTCGGCGTTGAGGATCACGCGCACGGGCACACGCTGCAGCAGTCCGCGAAAGCGTCCCTTGTCGAGAAACGCACGCATGAATCGTCCGTCGGTGAGCAGCGGCAGGATCTTCGGCGCGATGCCCCCGCCGATGAACACACCGCCGGTGGCCATGGTCCGCAGCGCCAGATTGCCGGCCTCGGCGCCGTAGGCCTCCACAAACATCTGCAGCGCGTCGACGCAGCCCTGACAGCGGCGGTTGAGCGCCGCCTCGGAGATCCGGGCTGGCGCATCGAGCGCGTCGACGTCGTCGATCACGTGGCACGGCGCCTCGTGTGTGACGCGGTGAATATTGGCAATGCCTGGCCCGGAAATCACCGACTCGACTTCGGCACGACCGAGACGGTCGGTCAGATCTCTGAGGAGCCGCGTCTCCCGATCCGTGCGCGCGGCCCAGTCCGCGTGTCCAGATTCAGCCGCGGTCGGGACGAACCGATCGCCGATGTGATGCACCAGCGCCTCGTTGAATCCGGTGCCGGCCGCAATCAGCGCCAGGTTGCCGCGCGGGTGCGCCTCGCCTTCCTGCAGCCCGGCCACCTCGGTGTGTGACAGCACGCGCAGCGACCACGCCATGGCTTCAAGGTCGTTGAGGAGTGACACCTGCGCGATCCCGAACGCGCGGCTGACCGCATCGGCATCGATCTCGAACGGCACGTTGGTGAGCGTCGCCGTTCGCCCGAGTACCGGCCCGGCCACACCGAACGACGCGCTCGAGACGACGTGCCCTCGCACCTGCGCGTCTTCCGAAAATGCCGAGATCATGGTGGTGAGGTTTGTGAACGCGGGTGTTGAGAAGCTTCGAACCACGAGCGGTCGTGGTCGTGCCACCGAACGATCCGTCGATCGTTCGAACAGCCCGAGCAACGTCTTCGTGCCGCCGAGATCACCTGCGAGGATCATGGTTGACATCCGTCCTGTTCTCCATCATCGTTGAGGCCGTTCGTCGTCTTCAACAGCCGTGAGCGCGGAGGCCGCGTGCCCTCACTCTCGCCAGATACATCTCCGCAGCCGCTGGCCGGCCATCTCGTAGTCTTCACCGGAAAACTGACGCGTCTCGGACGCAAGCACGCGCGTTCCCTCGTCACACGTCTCGGCGGCAGCACGTCAGATGAAGTGTCGCCCAGGACGACGCTGCTGGTCGCCGGTGTTGAAGGCGCCGTGCCCTCCACCGAGACCGTCGAGAAGCGCCAGCGGGTCGACGCGTTGAACCCGACGCTCGAACGTCCCATCGAAGTACTCACTGAAGAACAATTCTGCCAGCGTGCCGGAGTTCCGACACCAGAACTGCTGAAGAGCCAGTTCTACGCGATGCGCGATCTGTTGGCGCGCTACCGGCTGCTGCGTGAAGACCACATGCGGTACCTCGTGAAGTGCAGCATCATCACGCCGGTGCTGCGCACCAACGCCGATACCTTCTTTGCGTTCCAGGACGTGGCGGCCATCAAGCAGGCGAATGACGCGCTCAGCGAAGGGTTGTCGTTCCAGACCGCCATGCGCACCCTGATCGCGGCGCAGCAGGGGCAGCTGTCGTTTGATTTCCGGCTCGATGCGGCCCCGGCCAAGATCCTCGCGCTCCAGAAGCGTCAGGCGCCGCCCAAGCCGGAAACCAGCGCGGTGCAGCGCGACAGCGCCCTCGCCGAGCAATACTTCACTGCCGGTTCGGCGCTCGACAACGGCGACGAGGCGACGCGTGAACAGGCGGCCACGGCGTACCGTCGCGCGCTCGAACTCGACCCGTATCTGGTAGCGGCGCTGATCAACCTCGCCAACATCCACTACAGTCGAGACGAACTGGTGGAGGCGCAGGCCCTCTACGAGCGCGCCATCGGCCTGGAGTCAGATTTCTTCGAGGCGCACTTCAATCTCGGCAACATCTATCACGACCTCGGACGGTTCAGCGAAGCGCAGCGCTGCTACGAAGAGGCGCTCCGCCTCAATCCGTACTACGCCGACACGCGCTTCTATCTGGCGGTCACACTCGAGAAGATGGGGATGTCTCAGGAGGCCCGCCCGCACTGGCGCGCCTATCAACAGCTCGCGCCGCAGGGGGAGTGGGTCGAACTCGCCAAGGAGTTCTCGGAGTAGCTAGTAGCGGTTGTTGTAGTCTTCGCGCTTCTTCGGCGTCCGCCGCAGCTTGAAGAACTCGCAGTCGGGACACCAGGCTTCAGGGTTGAAGTTCACCCCGGCCATGGGCAGCACATCGCGGTGGCCGCAGCACTCAGGTCCATCTTCCGGTGGACGGCGCCAGCGGCACGACTTGAACTTCATGACCGCCGCCGAGGCAGACGACGACGCGGCGGGGGCCGCAGTCGGTGAATTGTCTGGCGGTGGGGGTGTCAACGTGTCCGACATCGAACTCTTATTCTACGTGAACGCCGACGCTCTTCTCCAAGAGCCCCCAGGCGTGCCGCTCTGACGGCGACACCAGCGTAATCGCCTGTCCCTCTTCATTCGAACGCCCAGTGCGCCCGACGCGGTGCACGTAGGTTTCCGGAGAGTCAGGCAGCTCGAAGTTGATCACGGTGTGGATGCTGTCGATGTCGAGCCCGCGTGCGGCGATATCAGTGGCGACCAGCACCTTGTAGCGTCCGCCACGAAAGCCTTCAACGGCCACACGGCGCTGATCCTGGGTGCGATCGGCATGGAGCGCGGTGCACTTGATGCCGGCCGCCGCGAGTTTGCGTGCGAGCCGTTCTGCGCCGATCTTGGTGCGCGAGAACACGAGCACCGGCCCGAGCGGACGTCGCAGGAACTCAATCAGCCAGTCGAGCTTTGCGGATTCTTCCACCACTTCGGCTCGATGGGTGATCGACTTCGCCGGCTTGCTGCGATGTCCCACCTGCAGGTACTTCGGCGATCGCACGATCTCGAGCGCGAACCGCACCACTTCGTCGGGCATGGTCGCCGAGAAGAGCAGCGTCTGGCGATCGGTCGGCATCGCCGAGATGATGCGGCGCACATCGGGCCAGAAGCCCATGTCCATCATGCGATCGGCCTCGTCGAGCACCAACAGTTCAATGCCCGTCAGATCCGCGTTCTGCTGCCGCAGGTGATCGATCAGCCGGCCGGGTGTGGCGACGATGATGTCGACACCGGCTTTGAGGGCGCGCTCCTGGATGCCCATGTCAACGCCGCCGTACACGGCCGCACTGCTAATTGACGTGTGATACGCAAGCCCGTGAATTTCGTCTTCGATCTGCACGGCCAGTTCGCGCGTTGGTGCAAGCACCAGGACGCGGCTTCTCGTGAAGCCCTCCGGGACCACGCCGAGCGCCTTGCTGTCCGCCGGACGTCCAGTGCCTGCCGTCGTCAGCAGCTTCTGCAGCGTCGGCAGGACGAACGCGGCCGTCTTGCCGGTGCCGGTCGCGGCACAGGCAATGAGATCGTCGCCGGCGATGGCCAGCGGGATGACCGCGCTCTGAATCGGTCGTGTCTCGGCAAAGCCGAGGTCCCGAATGCCTTCAAGGAGCCGGGCGTCGAGCGAGAGCGACGTGAAGGGAATCGGGGTGGTGTCGCAGGGGGTAGCTTCGAGGCTGGGGCCGGCCGTCGCGGGCCGGGCCGGCGCGGAATGCGCGGGGCGACGCGACCGCCCCCCGGCGCCCGGTCGCGGGCCTCTGCGGCGGTGGTTCCTGTCGGTGGTCTTTTCGTTCAACTGTTTTCTGGGCTAGCGTGCGCGGAAGGTAATGATGCCTCGGACCGGATCGTACGGTGAAACACCGACCGTCACTCGGTCGCCAGGGACTACTTTGATGCGGAAGCGACGCATGCGGCCGCTCAGCTGTGCCAGCACTTCGTGTCCGGCGTCGCACTGCACGCGGTACAGACCGCCGCTGTGAACCGCCACTACGGTGCCTTGCATGTCGATAAGGTCGTCCTTACTCAATCAGCTAGCGTTCCTTTCTTTGGTGCGAACGGTCCATTATGACACAGCCATAAATCCTATAGCCGGCGGACGGCGTCTTCCACCTCTTTGGCCAGTGCCTCGTAGTCGTCACCGGTCAGGACCAGCGGAGGCCCGAAGGCGACCCGGGCGGGGCCGGGCTTCGCCATCTTCCAGGTGTGGTGGAGCACCTTGTCGAGCCCCTCGATGCGGACCGGCACCACTGGCACATTGAGCCGAGAGGCGATCATGCCCACGCCCGGCCGGAAATGGTCGATCTGGCCGTCGTTGCTGCGGCGACCTTCGGGAAAGATCAGCACCGAGAATCCATCGCCCAGCACTTCGCCGATATAGCGAAGGGTCTGACGCGCGCCGGCCTCCCGCTGAGGAAGGGGGAAGGCGTTGAAGAACAGCGCCGACAGGTAGTAGTTGAGGCTGTTCGTGAACCAGGCCTTCCGCCCGTACTGTTCCGGAAAGAAATGCGGCTTGAAGAACTCCTTCGCCATCGCGATCGCCACCCGATATCGAAGTCGAGCCGGCAGGCTCCACAGGATCATCGGCGCGTCCATGTGGCTCTGGTGATTGGCGGCAAAGATCACCGGGGTGTTGATGCCCTCCAGGTGCTCCAGGCCGTCGACCTTCACCCACGCGAACAGTCGCCCGATCGGCAGGATCCAGGTCGGCAGGCTGACGCGGCGGGCCGCCTGCGCCGGCCACGAGCGGTTCCACGACGGGAAGTCGACCGGCTCCTTCGGTGCATCGGTCGTTGACGCGCCCCGTTCCACCAGCGCCTTCAGTTCGCCGACGCTTTTCGCCTGCGAGAAGGCCCCTTCGTCGATGCGCGTCTGGAACTGATCTTCGAGCGCCACCATCAGCTCGACCCGTTCGAGCGAACTCAGGCCGAGCTCCTCAATCGTGGATCCCGCTGATACGTCGTCGCGTCCGGCGTACCTGGCGACCAGAGCGGCCAGCGCGTCCGCTCCGGCCTGCGCCGGGCGCGGCGCTGCCTGGCCGGTCCTGACCCAGTCGCGAATGGCCGCCCGCTTCAGCTTCTTTGTGCCCTCGGTGCGCGGCAGCGTCGATTCCGGCCACGCCAGCGCCCGTCGAACCTTCTGGTGATCGTCGAGCGTGGCGTTGGCCGTGCGCGCAATCGCATCAGGGTCGACGCCGGCGTCGAGCACCAGGACCGCATGCACGCGCTCTTCGCTGCCACCGCCGGCACTCGCTCCGACCACGGCCGACTCGCGCACGCCAGGAATCTGGTTGAGCACGCGTTCAACGTCTTCCGGAAAGACATTCAGCCCCTCCGGTGTCACGATCATTTCCTTCTTGCGGCCACGGATGAAGACCTGACCATCCGCACTGACCTCGCCGATATCGCCGGTGTGAAACCACCCGTCGTCAAATGCCTTTGCGGTCTCTTCTGCGGCGTTGAAGTATCCGGTCGTGACGTTCTCGCCTCGAACCAGGATCTCGCCATCTTCGGCGATCTTCACCTCGACACCGGCGATGGCCTTGCCGACCGATCCGCGCTTGGTGCCGAACGGATGGTTCAGCGTGACGATCGGTGCCGTTTCGGTGAGGCCGTACCCCTGGATGACGGCGAATCCGAGCTCGCCCCAGAACGATTCGAGCGATGAATCGAGCGGTGCGGCGCCGACGATGAAGGCCCAGAACTTGTGGCCGAACAGCCGATGTGTGGCCCGGTGATGCCACCATCGGCCGGCAATGCGCTTCAGCGCTCCACGAGTGCCGCCACCGGGCGTCGTCACGTGGGGCGTGTCGAGTCGTGCCGGCGTCGAGCGGACCACGTGCTCTTTCAGCACGTCGAGAATCTTTGGCACCGATACCAGGACCGACACGCGTCGCTTCTTGATCTGCTCGACGATCTCGCCCGGGTTGTAGCCGCGCATGAACACGACGACCCCAGGCAGCATCGGCGGAATGAACGTCGCCATCGCCTGCCCGAACATGTGGCTCAGCGGCAGCAGGTTCAGAAAACGGATGGGGGCGAACGGCCGGGCGTACTTCCGATACTTCAGCACTTCGTGCTCGACGGGCACGATGTTCGCCAGCACGTTGCGATGCGTGATGAGTACGCCCTTGGGCTCGGCTGTGGCGCCCGACGTAAAGATGATTTCCGCGATGTCGTCCTTGACGATCGACACGACCGGCCGTGGGCCGTCAGTCCACTCGAGGTCTGGCAGCCGCCAGACCTCGGCACCCGTCGTGTCGAGGACCGCCGGCACTTCCAGTCCCGTCAGCACGACCTTCGCGCCGACGATGCGGGCCACGCGCGCGAGGAAGTCTGGCGACGAGCGGTAGTCGATCGGCACGACGACGATGCCCGACAGCAGGCAGCCCCAGAAGGCCACGATCCATTCGGGCCGGTTCTCGCTGAAGAAGACGACTTTGTCGCCTTTGATCAGCCCGTGCCTGGTGAGTCGAGCGGCAAAGCCCTGGGCGGCGCGGCTGACCTCGACATACGAGAACGTCCGGGTCCGGAAGCCGTCGTCATGCACCAGAAAATCGCCGCGCGCCGACGAGAGGTCGTTGAAAAAGTCGATGAGCGTGTCGCGGCGCACGGCTCCGATTATCATTCAAGGACATCGAGACGGAGTGGTTCCAGGGTTCCGCGGTTCCACGGTTCCAGGGTTCCACGGTTCCGGGTTCCAGGGTTCTGGGTGCGAGGAGCGGCTGAGATGACGAAGACACGATCCATCCTGTTCGGTGCGGGCGCATGGGTCGCGCTCGCCGCGCAAGTCGCCATCGCTCAGGAACCTGGCGCCGTCTGGCCGAAGCTCACCACGGCCCAGCAATCCGAGGTGATGAAATTCGGCGACGACTTCAAGCAGTTCATCGGTCAGGCCAAGAGCGAGATGACCTTCGTCCGGGAAGCCGCAAAGCTGGTTGAGGCGAACGGCTTCAAGAAATGGCCGGCGGCGCCGACCCGCGCCGATGTGCGTCCCGGCTCTCGCTGGTATGCCGTGAACCGCGACCGCACCATCGTCGCGTTCGTGATCGGCACAGAGCCGACGGCCTCTGGCGCCCGTATCGTTAACACCCACAACGACTCGGTGCGCCTCGAGACGCGCCCGCGTCCGTTCCGCGACAGCTTCGAGATCTCGCTGCTCGATACCAGCGTGCATGGTGGTTTGAAGAACTATCAGTGGGTCAATCGGCCGCTCGCGATCATCGGTCGCGTGACCAGAGCCGATGGCACGCCCGTCAACATCGACATCGGTCACGACCCGGCTGACGGCGTGTTGATGATTGCGGACCTGGCGCCGCACGTCGATCAGGATTTCCGCGAGCGCCGTAATCGCGACGTCATTCAGACCGAGGAACTCGATCCGATTCTGGCGATGACCAGGGACGCGGCGCTCCGGGCGCTGAAGGCCAAGTACAACATCACGCCTGACGACCTGCTGACCGCAGATTTGCAGATCGTGCCAGCGCAGATGCCGGTGGATATCGGCCTCGACAAGCAACTCGTCGGTGCCTACGGCCACGACGACCGCTCGAACGGATTCTCGGCGTTTCGGGCCATCGTGGAAGTCGGGACGCCAGTCAAGACGGCGATGGCCTACGGCGTGAACAACGAAGAGGTTGACTCGTGGACCACCGGTGTCGAGTCGGAATGGTTCAGGACGTTGCTGGCGGAACTGATCGCCGTGCAGGAGCCGAGCTACAACGACCTGATGCTGCGGCATGCCCTCCGGCAGTCGCAGGTGCTGGTGTCC
>CADEEX010000181.1 GCA_902826465.1 uncultured Acidobacteriota bacterium | reverse complement strand
GTCGGGGTCGAACGTTCGCAGCTCGAGCCGCCCGCGGTTGACGTTGCGCATGCGGTCGATCGGATAGAGGATGTCCGCCTTCACGGCTTCTGGCGCGCGCGCCGCCGCCGTTTCGAGAGTGCTCACGAGACCGCTCAATCCCTGGCGAAGGCTGACCAGCAGCGTGGCCGTGCCGAGTGGTTGCGTGCCGCTAGTGACCGCAATGGCGAGCAGATAGGTCCCGTCCGGCACTCCTCGTGCGTCGAGTTCGAAGCGGGACGGCGATTCGCGCAGATCGCGTGCGACGCTGTCGAAGGTGCCGAGGTCCTTGACGATGGCGCCTGAATCCTGCGGCTTGTCGGCATCGGTCACGCGCTGCCGGAGTGTGACTCGCGCGCCCAGGGCGCCCTCAAGACGGGCGGCCGGATGGTAAATCTGCTCGAGCCGCACCGCCACCGGCAGGCTGGAGTCGGCGATGACGGTTTCGGTGCGAATGACGAGGGAGTTGGCGTAGTCGAGCGCGTCGGTCCATTCGCGCCCGTTCAGCAGCGTTGTGCCCTTTGCCATCAATCGGCGGACCTCTGCGGTATTGCCGCCGCGGGAGGCCTCAGCCATCTGACGGTCGATCTCGTCGATGCGGGCCTTGAGGTCGCCCTCAGGCTTCACGGTGGCCTTGCGGGTGTTGTACCGCACGCGCAACGATTGCAGGCTGGTGAGCGCCTGGCCAAAACCGTCGACAGGAAGAAGGACGAGCGCGCACAGCGCCCACGAACCGAGGATGCGGAGCTTCATGGGCGGGAATCCTACCGGAAACCCAGGCCGGGTGTCAGGCCGCGTGTTCGGCCGACAGCTGGTGCGTCCACTGCATGGCGTCGAGATAGCCTTGCGACAGCGTGGCTTCAGAGATCTGCAGCGGCGGCAGCATATCGTGCAGGCTCGACCAGTAACCGCGTTCGCGCGCAATCACCACGTCGAGCAGGGTGCGCCATTCACCGCTGTCGCCGAGCAGCGCGCCGCGCAGTCGAGGGCTGAGCGGCAACGACGCCAGCGCCCGTTCCAGTGGCTGATCGAGGATGACGTCGAGCGTGGAGCACATGCCGAGCAGGAACAGTTCGGCCGCTGCCTCCTCACCATACCGAGCCCGGCCGAGCAGTTCGCAGAGGCGAGCACGCAGTAAGGTGACGGCCACCACTTCCGGCGGGACACCGGCGCTCAATCCTGCCATGGCCCACACCGCCGCCCATCGGCGCACTTGCTGCACACCGAGCAGCACCAGCGCCTGACGCACGCTGGTGACCGGCTGTTCGAGCGCATACGCCGCGGAGTTGATTGAGCGCAGCACGCGAACGGTCAGCGAGACATCCTGCTTCACCAGGCTCTCGAGCGAGGCAATCGTCAGGTCGGGCTGATTCAAGGCGGCGAACAGGTTCAGGTACGCCTGGCGGAACGCCGGCAGCGCCGGTGCGCTGTGGGTTTCGGGACGGCAGAAGTAGTAGCCCTGAAAGAAGCTGCACCCGGCGCGCTGGGCTTCAATCGCGACATCGCTGCGCTCGACTCGCTCGGCGACCACCCGGCGATCGGGCGTGCGAAGGCGGCGGGCCACAGTCTTCCAGGCCGGCGAACTCAAGACATCGAGTTTGACGAACTTGACGAACGGCAGCAGGGCCTCGGCGGCGGACCCGGCCACGAAGTCGTCGAGGGCGAGGGTGTAGCCACGGGTCTGCAGATCCTGGCAGGCCTGCACGACCTCGTCATCGACCGCGATGTCTTCGCGAAGCTCGATGACGACGGAGGGCTTCGGCAGGAGCAGGGCCGCTTCGCTGAGCAGCAGTTCGCGTGTGAAGTTGACGAACGCCGGCTTTCCGGCGGTCAGGGTCTCGAGGCCGATGCCCAGGAAGGCGTCGGTCAGCACGCGAGACGCGGCGATGTCGCCGGCGGCGTTGCAGTGAGTGATTAGCTCATCTGCACGGTACAGGAGTTCGTACCCAAAGACATGCCGTTGGGCGTTGAGGATCGGTTGTCGGGCGACGTGGATGAACGATCGCGCGTCGGACGGCACGGCCATAGCTGTTCGAGGTATCGGCCGCTGCACATGGCTTCTTGATAGCCCAGTCTGGGCTACTCCCGACGGTCCGATGCCCCACTGATGGGGTTGTCGAGAAGAAGCCGCGTGCGAGAATGAGCCCCACTCCTTCCCCATGACATCGACCGCGGACATTCTGGCGCTGCTTGGCAGCGACCCCGAGAACGCCGAGCAGTTGCCCAGGCTCGAGCGTCTGTTGCGTGAGGGCGCCCGCGTGGTGCCGTTTGTCGGGGCCGGCATGTCGGCGTCGTTCGGATTCCCGCTCTGGGACACGTTCCTGCTCGAATTGGCCACCGCCGCGGAATCGTCTGGATACCAGGGGGTGGTGGACGCCATCAGGACGCGTCTCGAGCGTCTCGAGTACGAAGAGGCGGCTGGCGATCTCCGCGACGTGCTCGGCGCCAGTCGTTTCAACGACGCCCTTGCCGCGCGGTTCGGGAATGGTCCACTCACCCAGACCACTCACTTCGGCGCCGTGGCCGAGCTGACGAAGTTTCCCAATGGCCCCATCATCACCACCAACTTCGACCGAGTCGTCGAACGCGCATTCGCCAGCAACGGCAAGGTGATCGAGGCCTTCTGGTCCAGGTCGCTGCCGTGGCGAGGGCCGCAATCATTCCGCGAGGAGCGGCTGTTTCTCTTGAAGCTGCATGGCGACTTCGATGACGAAACCGATCGCGTGCTGACGCTCGACGAATATCAGAAGGCCTACGACCACGGCTCCGGAGCGGTCGACCTCACCTTGCCGCTGCCCGATCTGTTGCGACTCGTGATGAAGATGCGCTTCTGCCTGTTCCTGGGCTGCAGCCTGAAACAGGACAGGACAATGCGCCTGCTTCGCATGCTGTGTGACGACGACGAAAAGCTGAGGCACTTCGCGGTGGTCGAGAAGCTCGGCGACCGAGGGGCGCATGCCCGCCGAACGACAGAACTTGCGAACTTGAGCATCTGCCCGATCTGGTACCCGACCGGGCGGCACGATCTGATTCAGCCGCTGCTCGAGCATCTGGCGGACGTGATTGACGAAGGGCTCATTGCCCGTGGCAACGACGTGGTGCGCGCCCGGGCGCCACACACACCATTGCCTCAGGGGGTCGGCACGACGATCGGGCGCGACACCGAGATTGCCGACATCGTGGCGCTGACCCGCACGGAGCGGCTGGTGACCATCCTTGGGGCCGGAGGCACCGGCAAAAGCCGTGTCGCCATCGCGGTGACAGGAGCCATCGAGGAGCGCTACCGCAACGGCCGATGGTTTGTGCAGCTGGCGGAGCTGGCGCCGGCCGCCGACAAGGAGCGGGTGCTGACGTCGCGTATCGCGCGTCTGGTCGGTATTGCGGAACAGAAGCATCCGCCGCTCGACTCCCTCGTCGAGTTCTTCTCGCGCGGTCCGTCGCTGCTCGTGCTCGACAACTGCGAACACCTGGTGGAGTCGTGCCGCGAACTGCTCGACGGACTGTTGAATCGCTGTGCGTCGCTGACGGTGCTGGCGACCAGCCGGCGTCAGATCTATACGGGGACCAGCATCGAGTGCGTCTACGGCCTCAACCCGTTGCCCGTCCCGGCGCCAGATCTCGTGGCCATCGACCAACTCGAGAAGAGCCCGTCGGTGCAGCTCTTTCTCGAACGGGCGGAACGAGGCCGGACGTGGAAGCGGACGCCGGCACGGATCCCGGTGGTCGCACGTCTCTGTCGAGCGCTCGAAGGGATTCCGCTGGCGATCGAAGTTGCGGCCGCGCGCCTGGACGTGCGCTCGGTCGAACAGATGGAAGAGGGCATCGGTCAACTGCTCACATCGTTTGGCAGCGCCCAGGCCAGCGGCATCGGCCGATCGTGGCGGCTGGATGCGGCGCTGGAGTGGAGTTTCCAGCTGCTCGGTCCCGGGCACCGGCGTGCGCTCCAGATCATGACGATCTTCGACGGTGGGTGGACCGAGAAGGCGGCCGACGCCGTCGTTGGCAATGCCGGGGGCGCTCCGATTCTGGAGATCCTGCAGGAGCTGTCGGCGAATTCACTGCTGGTGTCCACTGACGCCGAAGAGAAACGTTTCCGCTACCTCGAACCGATTCGTCAGGCCGCGGCGGCGACGTGGCCGGCCGACGAGCGCGCCACAGTGGCGATATCGCATGCCAGGTTCTTCGTCGCACTCGCAGAGACAGCGGCGCCCGAGCTGACGAAGGGCGACCAGATGCAATGGCTCGATCGGCTGCAGGCCGACGTCGAGAACTTCCGCGCCGTGGCCCGATGGGCGGTGGAGACCAGGAATGCCGAGATGGGGCTGCGGCTGATGGCGGCGCTCTGGCGGTTCACCGAGATCCGTGGCTTCCTGCGTGAAGGCCGTGAGCGGTGCAACGCCGCACTCGCCATCGAGGGCGCCGCATCACACGAGGCGCTCTACTCCAAGGTGCTCAGTGGCGCGGGCATGCTGGCGTACCGTCAGGCCGACTTCGCTGAAGCCGAGCGGATGTTCCGTGCCAGCCTGGCCATCGACGAACGACGACAGGATGCCGCCGGCATGGCCAACGCCTTGAACGATCTGGGAAACATCGCCAATCAGAATGGGCGATTTGACGAGGCCAAGGCGCTGCTACAGCGTGCGCTCGCGTTCCAGATCGGGTTGCAGGATGCCAGGCAGATCGCGGTGACGCAATTCAACCTTGGGGCAGTGGCGATGTGTCTCGAAGACAACGCCGAAGCAGAGAGGCTGCTGCACGACAGCCTGAACGGGTTCATCGCGCAGCAGAACACGCGGGACAGCGCCTTCCCCTACCACGCGCTCGCGCAGTTGAGCGTCGCCACCGGCCAGCTCCAGGCGGCGCGAAAGTACGGCGCCGAGAGTCTGTGCATCCGGAAGACGCTGAAAGACACCAAGGGAGAGGCGGAAACGCGCCGGACGCTCGCCTGGGCGGCCCTCTCCGGTGATCGGTTCGACGATGCGCGAAAGCACCTGGTGCAGAGCATGTCGCTGGCGAACGGCGTCGGCGACGCCCGCGGGCTATCGGAGACGCTCGAACTCATGGGCCTGCTCTATGAGAAGACCGGGCATCACCTCGATGCCGTCGAAGTGCTCACGGGCGCCAGCCTGATCCGCGCGGGAAAGAGTTACGCATTGCCGAAGATTCGCACGCGTCTCAGAGACGAGGCGCTGGACCGCGCGTCGGCGGCCCTGCCTGCCGCCGATGCGACGCGCGCGGTGGCCGCAGGAACCGCCGTCAGGTTTCCCGCGTCGATGGAGAGTCTCGTGGCGCGCCTCAAGGCGACGGTGTTTTCGGCGGGCCTTCCGGCCAACGCCTGACGCCACCCCGGACGTCGTCCTGCAGAACGCTGAACCGTGCGTTAGCTCGCCAGCACGAGCTCGTTCTCGACACCGACCGTATCGGTCCTCTGCTGCCATTCGAACGTCCAGCGGTCGAGTTCCGCGTCGCGATCGCTGAGGCAGACCACCGGACAGGGCAGGCGATCGAGGTCGCGGGCGAATCTTGAAAACACGACACCTCGTGCCGCCTGCCGTTGATGGACGAACATCAGGTCTGCCTCACACCGCGCCAGCATCCGGCGCAAGTCGCCTGCCCGCTCGCCAATGGCGACATCGAGGTCGACGCCAGGACGTGACGGGGCGAGTCGCAGAATCTGCGCGCGCGCGACCTCGGGATGGAGCGGTCGATCGCCCTCGAGCGCGCTCAGGAGCAGACCTTCGCTGATCGACGGGACGACGTGGAGCAGGTGTAACCGGGCATCGAAGCGCGCCGCGAACGCGCTCGCCAGTGTCAGATGTGACGAGGGGTCGTAGTCGAGATCGACGAGGCACGCGACGTGCCTGATGCGGTGGCGAAAACGGCCGGCTGGCACCGTCGCGCCGCTCGTCCACATCGGCGTCTTGAAACGTCCAAGCAGCCGTCCGCGGAACGACGGCGCCAGCAGACTGTGCAAGCCGAGTCGATCTGAGGCGGGCGTCATCACGAGATCGAAGCGGCTCTGCGAGGCGATGTCGGCGATGGCCGCCGGCGCGCAATCAGATTCGATCAGGATCCGCCGGCAGTGATCGTAATGGTCGGCTTCGCCGAGAAACGACTCGAGTTCCCGGTAGGCCGCCGCGGTGCTGCCGCCGGGCCGCGTCACGTGGACGATGGTCAGGCTGATGTGGCAGCGGTCGGCCAGCTGCGCAATCGCCCGGCCGGTCTGGAAACAGGCGTCGGAGAAGCTGGTGGGAAACAGGATGCGGAGGTCGGGCACTGAATACATCGCCTCACCTTCAATAGAGAAAGCCGGACACCGGATACAGCTCCCGCGGAGCGCGTTCGCCCAGTGTCTGGCGGAGATTGATCTCGATGGTGCGTGACAAGCTGGTCATCGGCGTGTCCTGCACCGTGTTCTCGAACGGCTGCTCGATCTCACGGCCGATGCGATCGAGGGTGATGAAGATCAGGCTGAGCGAGCTCGACGCGATGGGTGTCAGCAGCCCCAGGCCCTCGACGAGGCCGAAGGGCAAAAGGGCACAGAAGAACGACACCAGCAGCCGCGGGAAGTAGTCGTACTGCTTCGGCATCGGCGTGTTCTTGATGCGTTCGCAGCCGCCCTGGACGTCGGTGATGTCGGTCAGCGTCCGATCGATCGCCGCCCACATGATCGGATCGAGGCCGTGCCGCTCGTGGGCGTCGCGCAGGAGTTCCGCCATCATCAGCAACAGCGCCGCCGGCACGTTGGCCTGCTGCCGCAACTGGGCGATCGTCTCGGCGTCGAGCCACTGACGGAGTTCTGCGAAGGGCATCTGCTGGCGCAGATGGCAGCGCAGCGCATGCACGTAGCAGATCTGCAGCAGCACGAGCCGCCGCTGCAGCGCGCGGGTCTGGTCGTTGCGGTGGTCTGCCGGAATCAGCGTCAGCGCCTGACGTGCCAGCGTGCGCGACAGGTTCACCAGCCGCCCCCACAGCGCGCGCGCTTCCCACCAGCGGTCGTAGGCGGAACTGGTCCTGAACGCGAGGAAGATACTCAGCGCTGATCCGACCATGCCGAGCGGCAGCGACGGCACTGCGAGAAAGGTCGCGCCGCCCACCACATAGAGCACGGCCACGGTCGTGTCGAGCACGAACAACAGGACGAGCTGACGCGACAGCTGCGGCCAGACGCGGAACCAGGGGAGGTGGTCGCGAACGATCATCGCACCTGCGAGGCTAGCCTGCGCCTGCGCTCACCGATCGCTATCCTTCGAGTCTCTCTTGTCGATGTGTATGGCGTCCGCTGAGATCGACTGATGGATGACAGTTCGATGGCTCAGGCGATATCTTTCGGCCTTCCAGCTGTTCTCCCTGCTGACCGTGGCTTGAGACCGCGACACAATGCAGGAGATGTCATCGGCTCCCGTCACGCATAACACCGCCCACTCGGATGGTCCGTCGTCGACCATCATCCGGCTGGCCATCGTCGACGACCATGCGCTGTTCCGGGAAGGTCTGATCCGGTTGCTGTCCACCCACGAGCGATTCCAACTGGTCGCCGCCGAGGGGACGATGGAGGCGGCGATCGGACCGCTCTTCGCGCAACCGATTGACGTCCTTCTGCTGGACTATGCGCTCGGTGGCGGATCGACGTCGGCGTTCGTCGAAGACCTTCGCCACCGCGGCTTCGCCGGCCGGATTCTGCTGGTGACTGCGGGCCTGCCGGATCGGCAGGCGGTGACGATGATTCCCGCTGTCTTCTCCGGCACCTTCCACAAGCACCACGCCGCCGCCGACCTGTTGCGCAGCATCTGCGAAGTGTTCGAGGGGAAGGTGCTGATCGAGGCGCGCTACCTGCGCAAGCTCGCCGAGGCCGCAACCGAGGATCGCGTGGTGTCGTTGCCATTCACGCCGCGCGAGCGGCAGATTCTCGGATTCTTGGTTGAGGGGTGGCCGAACCGGCGGATCGCCTCTGCACTCACTATTTCCGAAAGCGCTGTCAAAGCGGCCATTCGAGTGCTGTTCGGCAAGACCGGCGTTCGCACCCGCAGCCAACTCGTGCGCATTGCGCTCGA
>CADEEX010000180.1 GCA_902826465.1 uncultured Acidobacteriota bacterium | reverse complement strand
GTACGACTGATACAGATGCAGACGTTCCGACTGACGATAGGGCCCGCGGGCTCCACCGACGTCCGGCCCCTCGTCCCAATCGAGACCCAGCCAGCGCAGATCACGGACGATGGCCGCTTCAGATTCAATCGTCGAGCGTTCCACGTCTGTATCTTCGACGCGCAGAATGAACGTGCCGTCGCGCCCGCGTGCCAGCAGCCAGTTGAACAGGGCCGTCCGCGCATTGCCGACATGTAACTGTCCCGTCGGACTGGGAGCAAACCTGACCCTCACCGTTCGACTCCGCTCACACCCAGGCCTCGTCTCACCATGACACCGTCCGCCCTCATGGCCGGCTGCGCAGAAGGGCGACCGCGTGAGCGGCGACCGCTTCACCACGGCCGACCGCGTCGACGCCCTCATTCGTCTTGCCCTTGAGGCTGACACGCTCGACCGCGATACCGATCGCGGCGGCGACCGCCACCCGCATCGCGTCGACATGCGGCCGTATCTTGGGACGCTCGAGCACCACCGTGATGTCGACGTTGCTGACAGAGAAGCCGTGGGCGACCACGTGTTCGACAGCGCGCGTCAGCAAATCAAGACTCGACGCATCCTTCCAGCGCGCATCCGAATCCGGGAACATCTGGCCGATATCACCGAGTGCGGCCGCGCCAAGAATCGCGTCTGTCACGGCATGACACACGACGTCGGCATCCGAATGCCCCAGCGCGCCTCGATCTGAGGGCACAGTGATGCCGCCAAGGATCAACGGACGGTCAGGGACCAGCCTGTGCAGATCGTAACCAGTACCCACGCGTTCCAGCGACATCACCCATGGCTCTCCGCGGCCGCGCGCGATTGACGCTGCGACGGCCAGATCATCTGACGTTGTAATCTTGATGTTCGTCGACTCGCCGTCAACGAGCCGAACCGGATGGCCGGCCCGTTCGGCGAGGGAGGCCTCGTCGGTGGCATCAGCGCCGGTTTCGCTCAGCGCCAACGCATCCTTCAATACGGCACGGCGAAACGCCTGCGGCGTCTGCGCGAGATAGATCGACTCGCGCGGCAGCGTCTCGGCGACGAACGGCTCAGTGCCGGTGCCGAGGGGCGTGCTGCGCTTCACGGTATCGTTCGACCGGATCGCGGCAACCGCCGCACCCGACTCGGCCGCCGCGGCAATTGTCCTTGCGATCAGCGCGGCGCTGGCGAACGGCCTCGCTGCGTCGTGAATCACGATGACGTCCGCTCGCGCGTTCACCGCGTCGAAGGCGTTCGCCACTGAGTCCTGTCGGCGCGCACCGCCCGGCACCACCCGGACGACCTTCGGCGTCCCGGTGAGATAGGGCGGCGGGTGGGCCACGAATTCATCTGGCAGTGCAATCACGATTTCGTGAATGCCCGGATGGCCAAGAAAACTGGTGACACACCGTTCCAGCGGCGAGCGACCATCGACCGCAAGCAATTGCTTCGGCACGGCGCCGCCAAGGCGCGTGCCTCGGCCACCGGCCGCGATGATCGCTGACACAAACATAGGCTCAGGCAACCACTGATTATCACTCACCGGGTTCGAGGCCGGAGGTGCGAAAGGCGGACGTCGGCGTCCGGGGGCGGCGCCTTCGGCAGTCGACAGTCAGCTACGATGTGCCGAACTGCCTGGCTTCGACCGTGGCGGCCACAATCGCATGGACCTGGTCGGCAAACGCCTTGGCGTCACGCGCCGTCGGGGCGGCGATTCGGGGCGGCGCTATCGGATCGTGCACGATCAGCGCCACGCGGGCGGGCTCGGTGCGCAGGCGCCCCTTCGGCATCACCGCGCGCGTCCCGATCACGGCCACTGGCACAACCGGCAACCCGGCCTCAATCGCCAGCAGGAAGCTGCCCCCCTTGAAACGCGCCACATGTCCGTCATGACTGCGGGTGCCCTCCGCAAAGATCATCAGCGACAGTTGCTCCGAGACGAGCGACCGCCATCGCGTCAGAATGCCGGTGCGATCGGGATTCTTGCGGTCGACGAACAGGTGGCGCCCACGCGTCAGGTGCCAACCGAGCACCGGAAAGCGCGCCAGCGAGGCTTTGGCGATGATGCGCAACTGATACGGCAGCGACCAGAACAGCACCGGCGTGTCATAGATGCTCTGATGGTTCGACACGAACACATAGGTGGTGCCCGGCACAATGCGCTCGAGCCCCTCGACGCGCACACGCACACCGGTCGTCTTCAGAATCAGCCACGACCACGCGCGCGCACACCGATGGGCAAAGTGTCCACGCCGGTCAAAGAGACTCGAAACGATGGACGCCGTTCCGAGCACGATGGTGTAGACGCTGATGGCCGGGATCAGGAAGAAGACGGTCCGCCACCAGTGATACGGAGGGACGGTCACGGAAGTGTGAATGGGAAATCGGGACGTAGGAATTGTGTACTGGACACGAATTCCTCATTCTAAGTTCTCAATTCCGAATTCCCAATGCCGAAGGGCCTACGCCTGCTGCGGGCTGACGGCCACCGGGACAGCGGGGGCAGGCTTCAAGGTGCGCTCCTGCGTCGCCACCGGCGCGGGCGGCGCAGCCGACGCCTGCGCCATGCCAGACTCGATGTAGCGCCCGAAGATCATCTTGCCTGCCGTGGTCTGCAGCACGCTGGTCACCACGATGTCGATGGTCTTGCTGATCATCTTGCGCGCGTTGTCGACCACCACCATCGTACCGTCGTCCAGGTAGGCGACGCCCTGGTTGTACTCTTTGCCCTCTTTGAGGATGAAAACCTTCATCAACTCGCCAGGCAGCACCACCGGCTTGAGCGCATTCGCCAATTCATTGACATTCAACACGGAGACGCCACGCAATTGCGCCACCTTGTTCAGGTTGAAGTCGTTGGTGACGATCTTGCCCTGCAGCGTCCGCGCGAGTTCGATCAACTTCAAATCAACTTCACGGACTTCCGGGAAATCGAGGTCGGAGATGATGACCTCGATACCATTCATCTTCTGGATCTTCTGCAGAATGTCGAGACCACGGCGTCCACGGTTCCGCTTCATGGAGTCCGACGAATCGGCCACCAGTTGCAGCTCTCGCAGGACAAACTGCGGAATGACCAGCGCGCCATCCACGAACCCGGTATCGCAGACGTCGGCGATGCGACCGTCGATAATCACGCTGGTGTCGAGAATCTTGTAGTGACGCTCAGCCGGCTGCGTTCGGAACATCGCGACGAGCCGGCTGGGTTCGAGCCACTCGCCGTTCTTGCCCCCGACGACCAGCCCCAGATAGGGCAGGACGATCAGCAGGAAGCTATGAAGGAATTCAATTCTGGCGTCGTTCGGATTCGTCCAGAAGAGGCTGGCCTCAACGCCTCGGGCAAGTCCGAGACCGACGATAGCCCCGATGAGCGCCCCAATCAGCCGGGTAGGCGGCGATTCCCGAAGCTGGCTCTCGAAGGCCACCACCAGCGCCGCCAGAACGACAGCAAAGCCAACATTGGCGACGATACCGAACGGCAGCGGCTGCAATAACACCGCCGAATAAGCCACCGCGGCAACGATAAACGCGCGTGCGAGTAAGAACCAGGCCATGGCGACCCCCGCTAAGAAAGGCCAACCATATACCATTTTCAGGATAGAAGCGCGTCTAACGCATCGCCGACCGTCCGAACGCCGATAAGTTCGCACCCGCTCGACGCACTCCTGTCGCCCGGGTCGATGTTGGCTTCAGGCATGATGCAGCGCTCGAATCCCATCTGCGCGGCCTCGCGGACCCGCAGCGCCGACTGCGTCACGGCTCGAATTTCCCCCGCCAGGCCCACTTCCCCAAACATGGCTGTCGTCGCCGGAATCACCCGGTTCCTGACGCTCGACGCGATCGCCGCCAGCACGCCCAGGTCGGTGGCCGGCTCGTCGATGGTCATGCCGCCTGCGATATTCACAAACACATCGTCGCCGACCAGATTGAGGCCGGCGCGCTTCTCGAGCACCGCGAGGAGTAGTGAGAGTCGCTGCTGGTCGATGCCGCTGGCCATCCGCCGGGCGTTGCCGTAGGTGCTGGTGCTGACAAGCGCCTGAATCTCGACCAGGATGGGACGCGACCCCTCCACCGAACACAGCACCGCCGATCCGGGCGCGTTCATCGGCCGTTCGGCCAGGAACATCTTCGAAGGATTGGGTACGGCACGAAGGCCGGTCGAGGTCATTTCAAAGACGCCGAGTTCGCTGGCGGCGCCAAAGCGGTTCTTCACGGCCCGCACGACCCGGTGCGAATGATGACGCTCGCCTTCAAAGTACAAGACCGTGTCGACCACATGTTCGAGCGCCTTCGGACCGGCGAGGCTGCCATCCTTGGTGACGTGGCCGATGACCAGCGTCGGGATGTTCTGCCCCTTGGCCATGAAAAGCAACTGTGTCGCCGCCTCGCGGACCTGGCCAATGCTGCCGGGTGCCGACTGGAACTTCAGCGAAAACACCGTCTGAATCGAATCGACAATCACGAGCGACGGCTTGATGCGCGGGATCTCTTCGAGAATGCGCTCGAGGCACGTTTCCGCCAGCAGGTAGAGCGGAGCGTTGCCGACATTGAGCCGTTCGCCGCGCGATTTGACCTGATGCTCGGACTCTTCTCCGGAGCTGTACAGGACCGGGCCGACAGACGCGGCCATGTTCGCGGCGGCCTGCAGCAGCAACGTCGACTTGCCGATGCCCGGTTCACCACCGAGGAGGACCAGCGATCCCGGAACGATCCCGCCGCCAAGCACGCGATCGAGTTCGCCGATCCCCGTGCTCAATCGTGGGTGATTCTCGAGCGAAATATCGGCGTACAGCCGTGCACCGCCGTCGCCAGCGCCGCTCGCATACCGATGCCCGGCGATCGCGGCCGGTCCGGCACCTTCGACCGGCCGCTCTTCGACGAGCGAGTTCCAGGCACCGCAGTCGGCACATCGGCCCAGCCATTTGGGCGATTGCGCGCCACACTCCTGACACACGAAGACGGTGGCGGATCGCTTCGCCACGGTCAGAGCGCCCCGAATCTGGTCATCTGATGATCTGGAGATCTGGTCATTGCGAGTCCAATTGAATCATCAGTCAATGACCGATCAGGTCACGCGCTCCGACATCAATCCAGGCAACCGGGACATGATCGGCCACCCAGATGATGCGATGAACAGATTCACCGGTCGCCGCGTGCGTACTCCCTGACGATGCGCGCGCCAACGCGGCACACAACTTCCCAGGGGATCGTGCCAATCGCCGCGGCCATCTCGCGGACGTCAATGCGCTGGTCGCCCTGCGCACCGATGATGACGACCTCGTCACCAGGAGCCACGTCGAGGCCGGTGACGTCGGCCATCAGCATGTCCATGCAGACCGACCCGACGACCGGCGCCCGCCGCCCGCGGATCAGCACCGAGCCGCGCCCGGCAAGCCGGCAATCAACGCCGTCGGCGTACCCCGCGGGCACGATCGCAATCGTGGTCGGCGCTTCCGCGACAAAACGGCCACCATATCCGGTGATTTCTCCAGGCCGCATGCCCTTCACACCGACCACGCGACTGACCAGCGTCATCACCGGCTGGAGCGGCACCGTGGACGCCAGCGGCGGCGGCACGATGCCATAGAGCAGCAGCCCCGGACGCACGCGGTCGCACCACACCCGCGCATCGCGAAGCGTGGCGGCGCTGTTGGCGGCATGGCGATAGCGCGGCCGGCCGCCGAGCGCGTGCACGTCGGCCAACGCGCGCGTCCACCGCTGGCGCTGCTGCTCAAAGAGCGGTGAATCTGGCACATCGGCGGTCGCAAAGTGCGTGTAGACGGCGTCGAGCTCGAGCCGATCGCTGGCCAGCAGTTCCGGCAGGGTACGCGCCAGGTTGTCGCAGCGGAAACCAAGCCGGTTCATGCCGGTGTCGATCTTCAGGTGATAGCGGACGCGCTGCTTATAACGGGTGGCCGCGGCCTGGACGGCGCGGGCCGCTCCCGGGGTCGAAATCGTCGGCGTCAGCGCACCGTCGAACACCCCGTCGAGGTCGCTGACCGACAACGCGCCGAAGACGAGAATCTCGGCCTTGACGCCGGCGGCGCGCAGTGCCAGCCCTTCCTCGATGTCAGCGCACGCCAGCAGATCAGCGCCGGCATCTTCGAGCGCCAGCGCGACCTGACTCGCGCCGTGACCGTAGGCGTTGGCCTTGACGACAGCGATCACCCCCGGCGGTGTGTCGCCTCCGTCCTTGTGGAGGAACTCGACGATATGGCGATAGTTGGAACGGAGCGCGCCGAGATCGATGCGGGCAGTGGTCGGACGAATCATCCCTGCCCCGACGCCAGGTTCTCGAAGCGCGTGTACTCCTTCAGGAACGCGAGCTTCACGACACCGGTCGGACCGTTGCGCTGCTTGCCGATGATGATCTCGGCGGTGCCAAGTGCCTCTGGCGGGGGATTGTTCTTGTCGACGTACTGCTCTTCCCGATAGATGAACGCCACAACGTCGGCGTCCTGTTCAAGCGCCCCTGATTCGCGCAGGTCGGAAAGCTGCGGCCGATGGTCAGCGCGCGCTTCGGGCGCTCGACTCAACTGTGACAGCACGATGATCGGCACCCCCATCTCCTTCGCGAGTCCCTTCATCGACCGCGAAATCGACGCCAGTTCCAGCGTCCGGTTCTCGAACTTGCCGCGCCCCTGCATCAGCTGGATGTAGTCGATGATGATGAGATGCAGGCCATGCTGCGACGCCAGCCGCCGGCATTTGGCGCGCATTTCGAGGACGCCGATCGACGCCGTGTCGTCGATGAAGATCTTGGCCTCGCTGAGCGTGCCAATCGCCTGCGACAGCTTGCCCCAGTCACGCTCGCCAAGAAATCCCCCGCGCAGCCGGTGCGCATCAATCCGCGCTTCCGACGTCAGCATGCGCAGGAACAGCTGCTCCTTCGACATTTCCAGACTGAAGACACCCACCGTCATGTCGGTTCTGGTACCGACATGCTGCGCAATGTTCATGACGAGACTGGTCTTCCCCATCGACGGACGCGCCGCAACGATGATGAGGTCGCCTTTCTGGAGGCCAGACGTCATCTCATCGAGGTCAGTGAACCCCGTCGGCACGCCGGTGATCAGTTCCTTCTTCGACTGCAGTTGCTCGATGGTGTCGAGACTGGTCTGCGCCAGGTCCTTCAGCGAGACAAAGCCGTCGCTGACCTTATCGTCGGCGATCGCGAAGATCGCATGCTCGGCCTGATCGAGGATGACTTCCGCGTCATCTTCACCGTCGTAGGCGCTGGCCAGAATCTTGTTTGACGCGAAGATCAGGCTTCGAAGCGTCGCCTTCTCCTTGATGATGCGGGCGTAGTGCGCGACGTTGGTCGAGTGCGGCACACCGTCGACCAGCGCGGCAATGTAGGCGGGCCCACCGACATCGTCGAGGTCGCCAGCCCGCATCAACTCTTCCTTGAGGGTGATGAAGTCGATGGCGTCGTTGCGCTCGGCGAGCTTCACCATCTTGTCCCAGATGCGGCGATGGGCGTCGCGATAGAAGTCCTGGGAGTCGATCACCTCGGCGGCGAGGTTGAAGGTCTCGTTGTGTAACAGAATCGCGCCCAGCACGGAGCGCTCGGCCTCGAGGTTATGAGGCAGCGTGCGTTCGGCGGCGACAGTCTCAGCCATGCAGCTCTGAAGGGACGAGGAACGGGGTGCGACGCAACGATCGCAGGATGAAACGCAAAGTATAGAGCACAGAAAACGAAAACAGCCCGAGGCCGACGATTTTCGTCGAGCCCCGGGCTATGGCGTTGAATCTATTGACTTGGTACGACGAACGGTGCCAGCTACTGTGCTGCGGCGCCTTCGGCGACGACCCTGACCTTGATGTTCACGGTCACGTCGCGGTGCAGCTTGACCGGCACCTCGGTCTCGCCGATCTTCTTCAGCGGTTCGGCGAGGTGAATCTTGCGACGATCGATGTCGAAGCCCTTGGCGGCGAGGACTTCGGCGATATCTGACGTGGTGACCGAACCGTACAGGGCGTCGGTCTCGCCGACGCGACGCGCAATGACCACGTCGACACTGGCCAGCCGTTCGCCGAGCGCGTTGAGCACCTTCTTCTCTTCCGCTTCCTTCGCCGCCTCGAGATCCCGTTTCACGGCCTCAG